>NZ_BAAHCA010000469.1:0-3812 GCF_054776295.1 Streptomyces sparsus | reverse complement strand
CGGGCGCTGGGGGCGGGCCCGGGAACGCCGTCGGCGGAGCCGTCGTGCGGACCACCGGGGGCGTCGTCGGTGTGGTGAGCGCCACTGTCACCCGCCGGACCGGCCGCGCGGGCCCGTTCGGCCGTACGCTGACCCGAGTCCCATGGTCCCGCGACCGTCACCGAGGTCAGCGCGACCGCCAGGCCGAGCACGGCGGAACCCGTCGTGAGCTGCCAGGTCTGCCGGGTGTGCGGCGGTGCGGCCCGCCAGCGGTGCCGGACGGCTCCGACGGCCGTGCCGACGGATCGGCGCATTCGGTTCACGGGCGTCTCGCGCACCTCGGACCAGCCCCTTTCACGAGCACACACCGGCGTGGGGGACACTTAACCACCAGACACATGTGTTGATCACGGAGGAGCCTCCCTTGGAGTTCGACGTCACCATCGAGATCCCGAAGGGTTCGCGGAACAAGTACGAGGTGGACCACGAGACCGGACGCATCCGGTTGGACCGTCACCTCTTCACTTCGACCGTCTACCCGGCCGACTACGGTTTCGTCGACGGCACCCTGGGCGAGGACGGCGACCCGCTGGACGCGCTCGTGCTCCTGGAGGAGCCGACGTTTCCCGGTTGCATCATCAAGTGCCGCGCGATCGGCATGTTCCGGATGACGGACGAGGCCGGCGGCGACGACAAGCTGCTGTGCGTCCCGGCGTCCGACCCGCGGGTCGAGCACCTGCGTGACATCCACCACGTGTCGGAGTTCGACCGGCTGGAGATCCAGCACTTCTTCGAGGTCTACAAGGACCTGGAGCCCGGCAAGTCCGTCGAGGGTGCCAACTGGGTGGGCCGGGTCGAGGCCGAGGCCGAGGTGGAGAACTCCGTCAAGCGCCTGGAGGCCAGCGGCCACTGAGCCGTCCGGGCCGGTGAGCCGTCCGGGCCGCCGGTGAGCGCCCGGTCGCTCGACGGCCCCTCCGGCCGCTGAGCCGAAGCGCCCCCGTCCGCGATGCCGCGGCCGGGGGCGCTCGTCGTGCCGGCGCGCGTCAGAAGCCGCGGGTGCGCTTGGCGGCGCGGCGGCCGGGCAGTGGCGTCTCCCGGCCCGGCGTCCTGATGAACAGCCGGGCGAGTTCCCCGCCGAGGTTCACTCCGATGGCGATGGCCAGCGCCAGTGCGGCGGCGGTCGCCAGGAACTGGAAACCGCGGTCCATGTGGCCCTGCGCGATGCCCAGCAGCCCGAAGTAGGTCGCGCTACCGGGCAGCAGCGGGCCGATGGCCGCGGTGATGTACGGCAGCGCCGACACGAACTGGTAGCGGGACATGAGCTGCCCGAACAGGCCGACGAGCCCCGCGGCGGCGACGGTCGCCGGCACCGGGTCCATGTTGCCGGTGTGGGCGAGGGCCCCGAAGACCAGCCAAGCGATGCCGCCGTTGAGGGTGGCCCAGAGGACCGTGGACCGCTCCTGCTGGAGCAGGACGCAGAACGCCAGGGCCAGCGCCATCGCCGCGAACAGCTGGATCACCGGGCGTTCGATGCTGTAGGTGACCTCCGGGTTGAGGGGCGCGCCGAACCGGTCGCCGACGTAGAGCACGGTCAGCACGCCGCTGACGATGCCCACGATGAGGTACACCACTTCCAGCAGCCGTGCCGACGCGGTGATGTAGAAGCCGGTGAGGCCGTCGTGCACCGCGGCGACCAGCGCCCGCCCCGGGATCAGGGCGAACAGTCCACCGGTGATCACCGCGGAGGCCCGGATGCCCTCCAGCACCGGATGGTCGAGGAGAACGACGGTGACGCCTATCGCGGCGGGCGGCATGGCCGCGGCGACGAACTGGTAGAACTCCGGCAGGCCGCGGCTGGCGAACATCCAGGCCAGCCGGTCGCCGAGGATCGCGCCGATCGCGGCCAGCATGAACACGATCGGGCCACCGCCGACGAGCGTGGCCGCCGCGCCGGCCAGCAGGCCGCTGGCCACCGAGAGCACGCCCTTGGAGTAGGGGTGCCGGTTGCGTCGGATCTCGGCCAGCCGCCGGTAGGACTCCTCCAGCGTCACGTCGTCGGAGGTGATGTCGGCCACCAACCGGTAGACGGCCGCCAGCCGCGTGTAGTCGGTGCCCCGGCGGCGCACGGTCCGGCTGAGCGTCACCGGGTCGTCGACCAGGGACGGTTGGTGCGTGATCGACAGCAGCGTGAAGGTGACGGTCGGCTCGCAGCGGTCCAGGCCGTAGGCGTGCGCGACGCCGAACATGGCCGCCTCCACGTCCTCGGCGCCCTCCCCGCCGGCCAGCAGCAGCTCACCGATACGCAGGGTGAGGTCGAGCACACGCGGCACCGGCGGCCCCGAGTCGTCCTCGACGCGCACGCTCCGTTCCGGCGCCGGGCGTTCCGCGAGCGGCAGCCGGACCATGGTCCGCATCCGGTCCTGCCAGGGCGCGTTTCCCTTGATGAGGGAGGCGACCGCCGGAATGCCCTGGGCCGGGGTGTAGTGGAAGGCGCTGCCGGCGGTCTCGGAGACCTGAGCGCGAAAGCCCTCCGGGACGGCGAACTCCGAGGTGGGGTGCTCCTCCTCGGGGATCGGCGGTAGCGGCATGCCCAGCGGGTTGCTGAACGCGCTGTGTGCCTCGTCCGTTGTCGGCTTGGTGTCCTCGGTGTCCTCTGATCCGGTCTTGCTGCCGTTCCGCTGCGGGTCCGCGACCACGTCTTCCGCTTCTCCTCTCGCTTCTCCGTCCGCAGCCCCATGTGCCCCGGCGAGCGGGACCGCACCCCCGTCGGGGTGTCCCGTGCGAAGCATAGGATGAGGGTCGCTGCACCGCCTGACGGAGTCCCGGGGAAACAGGAGATCATGGCGAATACGGTCGGTACCCGTGTGTTCAACGCGTTCCGTGGTGCGCTGATCGGCGCTGCGGAAGTGGTCCCGGGTATCAGTGGCGGCACCGTCGCCCTGATCGTCGGTGTGTACGAGAAACTGATCGGCGGCGCCGGCCACATCACCACGGCCGTCCGCTACGCCGTCACCGACCTGCCGCGCGGCCGGGGCGGGTCCCGGGCCGGCGAGGAGCTGCGCAAGGTCGACTGGGGGGTGATCGTCCCGCTGCTGGTCGGCATGGCGGCGGCCCTGGTGCTCGGCGCGAAGCTGGTCGCGCCGCTGGTGGAGAGCCACCAGCAGTACGCGTACGCCCTGTTCTTCGGCCTGGTCCTGGCGTCCCTCTATGTGCCCTACACCCACTCGGGACAGCGCTGGACCGGCGCCAACTACGCCGTCGCGCTGGCGGTGGGCGTCGCCGCCTTCGTGCTGATCGGCATCCCTCCGGCCCAGGCGCCGGTCACGCCGCTCATGGTGTTCCTGGGCGGGTCGGTCGCGATCTGCGCGCTGGTCCTGCCCGGCCTGTCGGGCTCGTTCCTGCTGCTGACGATGGGCCTGTACGAGCCGGTCATCGACGCCGCCAACGAACGCGACCTGGTGCTGCTCGGCTCGTTCGGCCTGGGCTGCCTGGTCGGTCTGGCGCTGTTCGTGAAGGTCCTCAAGTGGCTGCTGGAACACCACCACCACCTCACGCTGGTCGTGATGACGGGGCTGATGGCCGGTTCGGTGCGGGCGCTGTGGCCGTGGCAGGACGAGGACCGCACCCTGTTCGCGCCCGGTGACGCCGCCCCGCTGACCTTCGCCCTGATGGCGGTCGGCTTCGCGGTGGTGGCCGCGGTGATCGTCGTGGAGCACCGGATGAAGAAGCGTCAGGCGCCGGAACCCGAGCCGCAGCGCCGCCGGCACGCCCGCGTCTGACGGACGGGCGTGCGGTCGGCAGCCGGGGCGTGCGGCTGACGGACGGGCGTGCGG
>NZ_BAAHCA010000468.1:0-3814 GCF_054776295.1 Streptomyces sparsus | reverse complement strand
AGCGCGGCGGCCGGGCCGAGCACGCCGTACACGGTGACGTGGTCCGGCGCCGGACGAACGGCCGCCGTCCGCGGCTGCGGGGTGCTCGCACCGGGCGAGTGGTCGTACCAGCCGTGCCCGGACTTGCGGCCCAGCCGCCCGGACTCCACGAGGCGGCGCTGGGCGAGCGACGGGGTGAACTTCGGGTCCTGGCTGAACGCCTCCCAGACGGACCGGGTCACCGCCTCGTTGACGTCCTGGCCGATGAGGTCGGTCAGCTCGAACGGCCCCATCCGGAAGCCGCCGCACTCGCGCAGCACCGCGTCCAGCGTCGCCGGATCGGCGGCCCGCTCCTCGTACAGGCGGAACGCCTCCGCGTAGAACGGCCGGGCGACCCGGTTGACGACGAAGCCGGGGGTGTCGGCGCAGCGCACGGGGGTCTTGCCCCAGGCGGCGGCGAGCGCCTGAGCGCGGTCGGCGGCGGCCGGGTCGGTGGCGTGGCCGCTGACGACCTCCACCAGCGGCAGCAGCGGCGCCGGGTTGAAGAAGTGCAACCCGACGAACCGGCCGGGGTGGCGCAGCGCGGCGGCGATCGCGGTGACCGGCAGCGACGAGGTGTTGGTGGCGAGCAGGCAGTGCTCGCCGACCACCGCCTCCAGGGCGCTGAACAGCTGCTGCTTGGCGCCGAGTTCCTCCAGCACGGCTTCGACGACCACCTCGGCGCCGGCCAGGTCGGCGAGGTCCTCGGCGGCGTGCAGCCGGCCGTCGGCGGCGGCCCGCGTCTCAGCGTCCATACGGCCCTTGGCCACCAGCCGGTCCAGTCGGCCGCGGATCTGCTCCGCGGCCCGCTCGGCCCGTTCCGGGGCGACGTCGTGCAGCAGCACCCGGTGGCCGGCGGTCAGCGCGACCTGCGCGATGCCCTGCCCCATCGTTCCGGTGCCGACCACGGCGACGATGCCGGGGCTGTTGGGGGTGCTGGAGGCGTCGGGGCTGTCGGGGGTGCTGGGGCTGCTGGCGGTGTCTCGCATGCGTGGGGTGTCCCCTCTTCCCGGGGCAGCGGACGAGCGCGCTGCCCGACCTGTGGTGTGCCGTGCCACTCACCGTTCCGTGCCACACCGATCCGCCGCCGTCTCACGCCGTCCGACGCCAGTGCGACGGCAGTGCGACGCCAGCCCGGCGTCAGTCCACGGCCGTCCGCACCGGCCACGGTCGGGGCGACGGGTTCGGGGCGGCCGGAGCGGGCCGGTACCGACCGATCGTTCGGCGCACTCTAACCGGCGCGGGGCGGGCGCCGGGAGGCTCCTGCGCAGGTCGGCCGGAACAGCCCCCTTGCCCCGACCGATCGTTCGGTTACTCTGGCCGTGTCCGCCCGCCGCCGACCCGGCTCGACGAGGAGTTGGTCCCTGATGGCCGCCGCGCCCACCGCACAGCAACTGATCGAGACGCACCGCCCCACCCTGGACCGGGCGCTGGAGACGATCCGCAGCCGGGCGTACTGGTCGCCCTACCCCGAGCACCCCAAGGCCTACGGCGAGAACGGCTCACTCACCGCCGCCGAGGGGCAGGCCGCCTTCGACGCCCTGTGCGGAAACCGCTTCGAGCTCGACCAGCCCGGCACCGACGACTGGACGGGCGGCGAGGTCTCGCCCTACGGCCCGGAGCTTGGCATCACCTACCCGCACGCGGACATCGACGTGCTGCTGCCCGCGATGCGGGCGGCGCTGCCCGCCTGGCGGGACGCCGGACCCGAGACGCGGGCCGCGGTCTGCCTGGAGATCCTGGCCCGGATCAACGCCCGCACCCACGAGTTCGCCCAGGCCGTCATGCACACCAGCGGCCAGGCCTACCTGATGGCGATGCAGGCCGGCGGCCCGCACGCGCAGGACCGCGGCCTGGAGGCCGTCGTCCACGCCTACGCCGAGCAGACCCGGGTGCCGCAGTCGGCGCACTGGTCCAAGCCGCAGGGCAAGCGCGACCCGATCGACCTGGACAAGCAGTTCACCGCGGTACCGCGCGGCATCGCGCTGGTCGTCGGCTGCAACACGTTCCCCACCTGGAACGGCTACCCCGGCCTGTTCGCCTCCCTGGCCACCGGCAACCCGGTGCTCGTCAAGCCGCACCCGCGTGCGGTGCTGCCGCTGGCGCTGACCGTGCGCGTCGCCCGCGAGGTGCTCACCGAGGCCGGCTTCGACCCGAACCTGGTGGCGCTCGCCGCCGAGCGGGACGGCGAGGGCATCGCGAAGACCCTGGCGCTGCGGCCCGAGGTCCGCGTCATCGACTACACCGGCTCCACCGCGTTCGGCGACTGGCTGGAGGTCAACGCCCGCCAGGCGCAGGTCTTCACCGAGAAGGCCGGTGTCAACACGGTGGTCATCGACTCGACCGACGACTACCGCGGCATGCTCGGCAACCTCGCCTTCTCGCTGTCGCTCTACAGCGGCCAGATGTGCACCACGCCGCAGAACCTGCTCGTCCCCCGGGACGGCATCAGCACCGACGCCGGCCCGAAGTCGTACGGCGAGGTGGTGGCCGATCTCGCGGCGGCCGTCGAGAAGCTGCTGGGCGACGACGCCCGGGCCACCGCACTGCTCGGCGCGCTGGTCAACCCCGGCGTCCGCGAGCGGCTGGAGGCGGCTCCCGGACTCGGTGACGTGGCGCTGGCCTCCCGGTCCGTCATCCACCCCGACTTCCCCGACGCGACCGTCCGCACCCCGGTCATCGTCGCCCTCGACGGCAGCAAGCCGGACGCCGAGGAGAACTACCTCAGCGAGTGCTTCGGGCCGGTGTCGTTCGTGGTCGCGGTCGACTCCACCGAGTCGGCCGTCGAACTGCTGCGCCGCACCGTCCGGGAGAAGGGCGCCATGACCGTCGGCGCCTACACCACCGACGCGGACACCGAGCGGCTCATCGAGAACGCCTGCCTGGAGGAGTGCGCGCAGCTGTCGCTCAACCTCACCGGCGGCGTCTACGTCAACCAGACGGCTGCCTTCTCCGACCTGCACGGTTCCGGGGGCAACCCGGCGGCGAACGCCGCCCTGTGCGACGCGTCCTTCGTGGCACCCCGCTTCCGCACCGTCGAGGTCCGCAGGCCGGCGTGAGCCACGGCATCAGCTGAGCCGCAGGCCCGCGTGAGCCGTCGCGTGGGCCGCACCCGGGGGCGTCACCGCACCAGCGGTGGCGCCCCTGCCACTGCTGCGGTGGCGGAAGCTGCCGAGCCGGGGTGGTCAGTCCGTCACGGCCCGGTGGTGGGCGGTGCCGCAGGGGGCGCCGTGCCCGGAGTGGGCACGGCAGGGTTCTCCTCCGCCATGGGGCGGGTCGTCCACCACAGCACGGCCACCAGGCCGACGGCGCACACACCACCGGCCAGCAGCCCGACCGGCGGGCGTCTCGGTGACCGCCACAGGCGCAGGCCCAGCCAGCCGACGCACGCTCCCGCGAGGACCACGATCGTCGAGGTGAGGTCGCCGTTCCGGTAGGCGACCCGCAGGGCGTCGAAGGGGACGGAAAACACCAGGAGCGTGGCGGCGAGCAACACGGTGACCGCGCACGCCCCTTCGAGCAGGGCCAGCACCCATCGGCCTACGCGCATGTCGTTCTCCCCTCCTCCGGGCCACCTGGTGGCCGTCAGCCGGCAGGCGGTACGGACGGCCCGATGTGCACGATCCCACTCCCGACGTGCTCCCCGTCGTCACCTCCCGCGATGATCATGCCGCCGGTACGGGGAACTCTGCGCCCGAAGCCGGGAAGTCGCCCCCGGCGCACGTCCTCAGCCCCCGCCCCCAGCCGTCTCCCGCCCCGCCGCAGCCGTCTCCCGCCCCGCCGCAGCCGTCTCCCG
>NZ_BAAHCA010000467.1:0-3815 GCF_054776295.1 Streptomyces sparsus | reverse complement strand
GCCACCCCGGCTGTGCGGCGGGGGCGGCGGGCCTCGGTGTGCGCCCGGTACGGGCGCCGTACAGCTCAGTGCGAGTGGCCGTGACCACCGTGGCCGTGGCTGTCCTCTTCCTCGGCCGGCTTCTCGACGACCAGGGTCTCGGTCGTGAGGAGCAGCGACGCGATGGAAGCGGCGTTCTCCAGCGCGGAGCGGGTGACCTTCACCGGGTCGATGACGCCGGCCTTGACCAGGTCGCCGTACTCGCCGGTGGCGGCGTTGAAGCCCTGGCCCTTGTCGAGCTCGGCGACCTTCGAGGTGATGACGTAGCCCTCGAGGCCGGCGTTCTCGGCGATCCAGCGCAGCGGCTCGACCACGGCACGACGCACGACGGCGACACCGGTGGCCTCGTCGCCCGTCTTGTCCAGGCTGCCTTCCAGCACCTTGGCGGCGTGCACGAGTGCCGAACCGCCACCGGAGACGATGCCCTCCTCGACCGCGGCGCGGGTCGCGGAGATGGCGTCCTCCAGGCGGTGCTTCTTCTCCTTGAGCTCCACCTCGGTGGCCGCGCCCACGCGGATCACGCAGACACCGCCGGCGAGCTTGGCCAGGCGCTCCTGGAGCTTCTCGCGGTCCCAGTCCGAGTCGGTGGACTCGATCTCGGCCTTGATCTGGGCGACACGGCCCTGCACCTCGTCGGCCTTGCCGGCACCGTCGACGACCGTGGTGTCGTCCTTGGTGACGGTGACGCGGCGAGCGGAGCCGAGCACCTCGAGGCCGACCTGGTCGAGCTTGAGGCCGACCTCCTCGGCGATGACGGTGGCGCCGGTGAGCGTCGCCATGTCGCCGAGCATCGCCTTGCGGCGGTCACCGAAGCCGGGGGCCTTCACGGCGACGGCGTTGAAGGTGCCGCGGATCTTGTTGACGACGAGGGTGGAGAGCGCCTCGCCCTCGACGTCCTCGGCGATGATCAGCAGCGGCTTGGAGCCACCGGCCTGCATGATCTTCTCGAGCAGCGGCAGCAGGTCCTGGATGGAACCGATCTTGCCCTGGTGGATCAGGATGTAGGGGTCGTCGAGGACGGCCTCCATGCGCTCCTGGTCGCTGACCATGTAGGGCGACAGGTAGCCCTTGTCGAAGGCCATGCCCTCGGTGAAGTCCAGGTCCAGGCCGAAGGTCTGGGACTCCTCGACGGTGATGACACCGTCCTTGCCGACCTTGTCCATCGCCTCGGCGATCAGCTCGCCGACCTGCTTGTCCTGGGCGGACAGTCCGGCGACGGAGGCGATGTCGGACTTGGAGTCGATCGGACGGGCGGAGGCGATCAGCTCGTCGGACACCGCCTTGACGGCGGCGTCGATGCCCTTCTTCAGGGCGGCCGGGGAGGCACCCGCGGCGACGTTGCGCAGGCCCTCGCGGACCAGCGCCTGCGCGAGCACGGTGGCGGTGGTGGTGCCGTCACCAGCGATGTCGTTGGTCTTGGTGGCCACCTCCTTCACCAGCTGCGCGCCGAGGTTCTCGTAGGGGTCGTCGAGCTCGACCTCGCGGGCGATGGTGACGCCGTCGTTGGTGATGGTCGGCGCGCCGAACTTCTTGTCGATGACGACGTTGCGGCCCTTGGGGCCGATGGTCACCTTGACGGTGTCGGCGAGCTTGTCGACGCCGCGTTCGAGAGCGCGACGGGCGTCCTCATCGAACTTCAGGATCTTCGCCATGGCTTACAGGTGTCCTCTCAGTCCTCATTAATGCGAACCGCGCCCTGGCCCCGGCTGTCGAGACAACGGGAACCAGGGCGCGGAACAGAAACTGCGGTGGCTTACTTCTCGACGATCGCGAGAACGTCGCGGGCAGAGAGGACGAGGTACTCCTCGTTGTTGTACTTCACCTCGGTGCCGCCGTACTTGCTGTAGAGCACGATGTCGCCGACCTTGACGTCGAGTTCGACACGCTTGCCGTCCTCGATCCGGCCCGGGCCCACGGCGAGGACAGTCCCCTCCTGGGGCTTCTCCTTCGCGGTGTCCGGAATGACCAGGCCAGAGGCCGTGGTCTGCTCGGCGTCGAGCGGCTGGACCACAATGCGGTCCTCGAGCGGCTTGATGGCAACCTTGGAGCTGGCGGTCGTCACGATCCGACCTCCCCCTTCGGAGATCTCACGGGGTTAATGTCTGGGGTACGACCTGGTAGATCCGTCGTCGCGGGTGCCGGACCTGCCTGCCGTACTTCTGGCACTCCCTTGGGGAGAGTGCCAACGCCGACATTATGCGGCCGCTAGCACTCGGTCAAGCCGAGTGCCAATTCAGCGCCCCCGCACGCGTCGCCCGGCGACCCGTCCCGCCCCGCCGCCGACGTCCCGGAAGCCACTCTGGGCGAAGGACCGCAGCGCCCCGCGCCGAGCGCCGAGCAGAGCAGGGAGGCCGTGCGGATGGCCGCAGAACCGGGGGATCCCCGAAGCGGACGCCCCCTGCCGGCCTGGACCTGTCCCCCGCCGAACGGCTGGATCGCCGACGACCTGGACCGACCGCCCCCGTCCGCGCCCCGTTGCGAACTGGTCGACGGAATTCTTGTGACGCCGTCGCCGCAGACCTACTTCCACAGCACGGTGAAGCGGCGGCTCGCCCATGCGAGAGAGATCGCGGCCCCCGGGGACCTACGGGTCGTGGTGGGGATGACCGTGCGGCTCGGCGAGCGGCAGCGCCCGGAGCCCGACGTCCTGGTCGTCAACACCGCGCCGGCCACCACCCGCACCGCCTTCACCCCCGACGAGGTGGAGCTCGCCGTGGAGATCGTCTCCGCCGAGTCCCGCGAACGGGACCGCCGGACGAAGCCGCAGCGGTACGCGGAGGCGGGGATCCGGCACTTCTGGCGGGTCGAACGGGAGCGCGACGACAGCGGGAGCGGGCAGGACGCCCCGGTGGCACACGTCTACGAACTCGACGACACCACCGGGGACTACGTGCCCACCGGCATCCACCGCGGCCGGACGGCCGTCCCCGTCCCGTTCCCCGTGGACATCGACCTGGGCACGCTTTACCGCCGCTGACCAGCGGCTGCCCGCCCGGCATCCCGGGCGGGCGGCGGGCCTCAGATGTAGTCCTCCAGCCGCGCGACGGCGTAGCCCTGCTCGGTGACCGTGCGCAGGGTGCGGCGGACCATGTCGGTCATGGTGCCGCCCCAGTGCTCCGGGCCGCGGAAGTGCGTGAGGATGATGTCGCCGGGATGGAACCTCTGGTCGGCTCGGCTCCAGTCGAATCGTTTCGCCCACGCCTCCTCGGCCCACAGCGGCACCGCCCGGATGCCGCAGGAGGCGGCGGCCCGGAGCGTGTCGCGGTTGTAGGCGCCGTAGGGCGGCCGGAACAGCCGGGGCGCCTCGCCCATCTCCTTCCTCAGCACCTCCTGCTGGCCGCAGATCTCCCGGCGCTGCTGCTCGTACGACAGCTTGGGCATCTCCGGGTGGTGGAGGGTGTGGTTGTTGATGGCGACGCCGTCGTCGCGCATCTTCCGGAAGTAGCCGTAGTCGTCCTTCGACACGTAGTCCGCCAGGAAGGCGCTGTACGGCACGTCCAGGTCACGCAGCATGGCCAGCAGCTCGGGGTCCTTCTCGTGGCCGTCGTCGATGGTCAGGAAGACGACCTTGTCCTCGGTCGGGACCCGCGTGATGACCGGCGGCAGCCCGGGACCGGAGAGGTGCCAGGAGTCGCTCACCGGCTCCAGCCGCTCGGCCGGCGGGGGCGGCGGGCGCAGCGGCAGCTTCTTCACCTTCCAGCGCGCGACGGCGGCCACCCGCCGGGCCTCGGCGCGGCCCAGTCGGTCGGCGTAGGCCCAGAGCGACGCAGCGGCCG
>NZ_BAAHCA010000466.1:0-3818 GCF_054776295.1 Streptomyces sparsus | reverse complement strand
CCGGCGGAGCCGCCGCCGCCGTGGCCCTGCAACGCCGCCGCCGCTAGGGCCAAGGCCTCTGAGGCCGCTTCGGCGGCCGTCGCCCGGCGGTCTGCCCGTCGGCCGTCGCATGTACCTGCCCCGGTCGTGGCCGCGGCAGTCCTCACTTAGCAGATCAACCACAAGTGACACCGCAGTCGGTCCCACTCGGTTACCAAGTGATCAGAAACTGACTCGCGTTCGATAAACAATCGGTCAACAACCACTACCAGAGCAAACCGAATCGGCGATTTCGGCAACTGGGCGTAGCACGGCCTATACGAAGCGTTATTCTCCTCAGACGCATTCCGGGAGCCCCCGTGTCCCTCTTCAAGGGGCGACGAGCACCCGCACTGCACGTGATGAAAGCTCTGCCTCTGGGAGTCCCGTGTACCCACACGTCGGGGTTGACGCCTCGGGCCTGGCTACGCTGCGCACGACGGTCGCCGACCAGTTGCGCGCACTCGTCCACGTCCCCACCGTGTACGCCGTCCCGGCTTTCGCCGCGCCCGCTCCCGTAGGCCCCGCCTACGCGCTGGCCGACGGAGCCACCAGCGCCGCCACCCCGACCGTGGGCAGACGAACCCGCACCGGGGCCGCAGGCACCTCCACCGCCCGCCGACCGGCGGCGGACAGCGACAGCCGTCGCATGATGGACCTCGTCGAACGCGCGCAGAACGGCGAGGCCGAAGCCTTCGGGCAGCTCTACGACCAGTACAGCGACACGGTCTACCGCTACATCTACTACCGCGTCGGCGGCCGAGCCACCGCCGAGGACCTCACCAGCGAGACGTTCCTGCGGGCCCTGCGCCGCATCGGCACCTTCACCTGGCAGGGCCGCGACTTCGGCGCCTGGCTGGTCACCATCGCCCGCAACCTCGTCGCCGACCACTTCAAGTCCAGCCGCTTCCGGCTGGAGGTGACCACCGGCGAGATGCTCGACGCGAACGAGGTGGCCCGCAGCCCGGAGGACTCCGTGCTGGAGCACCTCTCCAACGCCGCACTGCTCGAGGCCGTGCGCAAGCTCAACCCGCAGCAGCAGGAGTGCGTGACGCTGCGCTTCCTGCAGGGCCTGTCCGTCGCCGAGACGGCCAGGGTGATGGGCAAGAACGAGGGCGCGATCAAGACCCTCCAGTACCGGGCGGTCCGCACCCTCGCCCGGCTCCTCCCGGACGACGCGCGATGACCAGGGGTAACCATCCATGAGCCCCCGGCCACCGGCCCGCCCGCCGAGCGGGTTGCCACCGCAGTCACATCATCGCCAGTCCGTAACCCGAGTGCGCTGCCGCTCGTTGTGGGGTTTGCAGACTCCCAGCGGTCTCCGCCTGCCCGGTCCGACTCACTCGTTCGGGCGTAGGTACGGAGAACGTGCAACCTTCCATATGGGGCCGGGAGTCAACCGTGCTGACGAGAGGAGGTGCCGCCCGTGATCGGATCCGTGTCATCGAATCGACGGGCCAACGCCTTCGCCCAGGCCCTGGATGAGCGCGACACCGAGGGCGCAGGTGTCCAGACGGAGGACAGCGCTCCCGGCGTCCCCGCCGACCAGAGCGGGCCGGCGGAGGGGCGCGAGCAGGCACTGATGCTCGCGCTCGCCGAGGGGCTGGGTGGAGTTCCCCGACCGCAGATGGCCGAGGAGGTGAAAACGGTCCAGCGGGCACAGCTGATCGCCGCGATGGAGACGCAGTTCGCGTCCGGCGGCGCCCAGGTGCCCGAGCAACGCGACCGCTCCCGCAAGGGCTCCCACCGCGCCGCCGCACTCGGCCCACTGGGCAGGCTGCGGCCCAGGTCGCGGCTGACCAAGAGCCTGGCCGCGGGGGGTCTCACCGTGGGAGTGGCCGCCGGGGCCTTCAGCGGTGTCGCAGCCGCCAGTACCGACGCACTGCCCGGGGACACCCTCTACGGGCTCAAGCGCGGCATGGAGGACCTCAAGCTGGACCTCGCGGGTGACGACGCCGAACGCGGCGTGGTGCACCTCGACCACGCCTCGACCCGCATGCACGAGGCCCGCCGCCTGATGGAACGCGGCAAGTCCGGCGCCCTCGACCACGAATCGCTCACCGAGGTCCGCAAGGCCCTCAACGCGATGTGGAGCAACGCCTCCGAGGGGCACCGGCTGCTCAACCAGGCGCACGCCCGCGACGGCCGCATCGGCCCGCTCCAGTCGCTCTCCGCCTTCACTCAGTCCCACCGCAAGGGCTGGAGCCAGCTACGGGAGCGGCTCCCCGTCCAGCTGCACGACGTCAGCGAGCAGGTCAACAACCTCTTCGAGGCCATGGAGGAGGACGCCGGCCCGCTCGAGACCCTGCTGCCGTCCGACGGCAAGAGCGAACGCCGGCCGGAGGGCACCCCGGACACCGGCGACCGCACCGGACAGGAGGCGCCCGGCGAACCGTCCGCCGAACCATCGGGCAGCGGCCCCTCGGACGGCCGGACGGCCGGCAGCGAGCAGCCCGACACCTCCAGGTCCGAGCAGCCGGCGGACGGCCTGCTGGACGGCGGAGGGCTGCTGGAACCGCCCGCCAAGGACAACCCGTCCGAGTCCGGCGAGAAGGAGGCGGAAGGCGAGAAGAAGCCCAGGCTCCCCGCGCCCGACATCACCCTCCCGCCCCTGCTGCCCGGCGGCCTCCCCGGCCTCGGGCTGGAGACCGGCGACGGCTGACGCGTCCGCCCCGCCCCGCGGGGCACCCCGCGTCTGACGTGGATCGGCCCGGTGCTTCCCTCGAAGCACCGGGCCGATCCACGTCTGGCATACGGGCCGCACCGAACCCGGTTCGGGGCCTCGCCGGGCCCACCGCGCCCACCGCGCCGAAGCGTCAGAAGAAGACCGAGCGGCGCTGCACCAGCAGCTTGTACAGGGTGTGCTGGATCCGCTCCCGCACCTGGTCGGTGAGGTTGAACATCAGCATCGGGTCGTCCGCGGCCTCCGGCTCGTACCCGTCGGTGGGGATCGGTTCGCCGAACTGGATCGTCCACTTCGTCGGCAGCGGCACCAGCCCCAACGGGCCCAGCCAGGGGAACGTCGGCGTGAGCGGGAAGTACGGGAAACCGAGCAGCCGGGCGACGGTGCGGGCGTTGCCCAGCATCGGGTAGATCTCCTCGGCGCCGACGATCGAGCACGGCACGATCGGCACCCGGGCCCGCAGCGCCGTCGAGACGAACCCGCCGCGCCCGAAGCGCTGGAGCTTGTAGCGGTCGGAGAACGGCTTGCCGATGCCCTTGAAGCCCTCCGGCATCACCCCGACGACCTCCCCGCGCTCCAGGAGCAGCTGGGCGTCCTCGGCGCACGCCAGGGTGTGGCCCGCCTTGCGGGCCAGCTCGTTGACCACCGGCAGCACGAACACCAGGTCCGCGGCGAGCAGCCGCAGGTGGCGGCCGGCCGGATGCTCGTCGTGGACGGCCGCCTGGAGCATCAGTCCGTCCCACGGCAGCGTGCCCGAGTGGTTGGCCACCACCAGCGCGCCGCCCTCGGTGGGAATGTTCTCGATGCCGCGCACCTCCACCCGGAAGTACGTGTCGTACAGCGGCCGCAGCAGCGACATCAGCACCTGGTCGGTGAGTTCCTCGTCGTAGCCGAACTCGTCGACCTCGTAGTCCCCGGTGATGCGGCGGCGCAGGAAGGAGAGGCCGTCGGCCGCCCGGCGGTCCCAGCCGGCGCCCAGTACCCGGTCCAGCAGACTGCCGGGACGGGCCTCGCCGGCCCCGGAGGGCGGCTCCCCACCCGGAGAGCCCTCGCCCGCCTCCGCGGCCGCCACGGACGGCGTGGACGGTTCCTCGGGCACCGGCGCCAGCTGCGTCAC
>NZ_BAAHCA010000465.1:0-3825 GCF_054776295.1 Streptomyces sparsus | reverse complement strand
CGGCGCCCCGGCCGCGGGCCTGGGGCAGCAGCCAGTAGGACACCCGGGCGCGGCGCATCCGCAGGTCCACGGTGCCCAGTGCGACGTTGCCGAGCACCCGGCCGCCCGCCGACGCGTCGGTGACCGCCCAGGAGAGCTGGTCGCCGGAGGCCCAGCCCTCCACCGCGGACGTCAGGAAGTCCTGCGCGCCGGCCGCGTCGGCGGTGGGAGCGTTGACGGTGTTCCAGCGGCGGAACTCCGGGTCGGCCAGGCCGTGCAGCACCGCCTGCCGGTCGTCCTCGGTACGGTCCCAGGGGCGAAGCAACAGGCCTGCTGCGGGTAGTTCGACAGGTTCCATGCGGGCATTCAAGCACCGGCCCGGGTGCCCGCCGGCCGGCCGGTTCGGCGCTTGCGGACGTCGACTGCGGGAGCGCTGACGGGACCGGCGACGGGACCGCTCCACGAGGGGACGAGGAACCGGCGAGGGAGGAAAACGCACGCCCGTCCGCGCCTGACCGCACGTCAGCGGCACCGGGCGTGCGCCCCGGCGCACGAGTGTGAGGCACCCTCGGCGCGGGTTCGTGCCGGGGCTTAAGCTCAACGGCATGCCCATGCCCGAAGACGGCAGACCCGTCCACATCATCGGTGGCGGCCCCGGTGGCCTCGCCACCGCAGCGGCCCTGCAGAAGCGCGGCATACGCACTCTCGTCCTGGAGCGGTCGGACGCCGTGGGTGCCTCCTGGCGCGGCCACTACGACCGGTTGCGGCTGCACACCACCCGCCGCTGGTCCGCGCTGCCGGGACTGCCGATGCCGCGGTCGTTCGGCCGCTGGGTGGCCCGCGACGACGTGGTCCGCTACCTGGAGCGCTACGCGGCCCACCACCGGCTGGAGGTGGCGACGGGCGTCGAGGTGAGCCGCATCGAGCAGCTGGACCCCGCGGACAGCGAGAGCGGCTGGCTGCTGCGCGCCAACGGCGGCCGCGAGCTGCGCGCACCGGCCGTCGTGGTGGCCACCGGCTACAGCCACACCCCCTTCGTGCCGCGGTGGCCGGGGGCGGAGGCGTTCGGCGGCAAGTTGCTGCACGCCTCGGAGTACCGCAACCCGGAACCGTACGCGGGTCGTGACGTGCTGGTCGTGGGCGTCGGCAACACGGGGGCGGAGATCGCCGCCGACCTCGCCAAGGGCGGCGCCGGGCGCGTGCGACTGTCAGTGCGCACCCCTCCGCACATCGTGCGCCGGTCGACGCTGGGATGGCCCGCCCAGGCCAACGGCATCCTGGTGCGGCGGCTGCCGGTCCCGATGGTGGACCGGGTCGCGCGTGTGCTGGCGCGGGTGAGCGTGCCGGACCTGTCGTCCCGCGGTCTGCCGCGCCCGTCCGTGGGCCTCTACTCCCGGGTCCGCGAGGGGGCGATCCCGGTGCAGGACGCGGGGCTGATCAAGGGCGTGAAGAAGGGCCTGATCGAACCGGTGGCCGCCGTCGAGTCCTTCGAGAGCGGCAAGGTCCGGCTGGCGGACGACTCGCTGATCAGCCCGGAGGTCGTCATCGCGGCGACCGGCTACCGGCGGGGCCTGACGGAGCTGGCCGGACACCTGTCGGTACTGGACGCACGGGGCCTGCCGCTCGTCCACGGGCCGCAGACGCTGCCGACGGCGCCGGGCCTGTACTTCACCGGCTACACCAATCCGATCAGCGGCATGCTGCGGGAGCTGGGCCGGGACGCCGAGCGCATCGCCGCCGCCGTGGCCCGGGACGCCGCCTGACCTCGGCTCGACGACACCCGGACGACACCCGGACGACGGAGCAGGGCGCACCGGAGGCGCCTACGCCGGACGGGAAGCGGGCCGGGAGGGGGCGGGAGCAGGGCGGGTGCCGGTCGGTTCCCCCGGTGGTCAGTTCGGAGGGTGGTCCCCGGTGCTGCCGTCCAGCAGCTCCCGCATGACGTCAAGCTGGCCGGCGTGCCGTGCCACCTCCTCGACCATGTGGATGAGCACCCAGCGCATGGAGACCGTCTCCCCCGACCAGGCGGTTCCCGTCTCCTCGACCCCAATCTCGCGGATGGCCGCGTCCGCGGCGGCGCGGGCCCGGTCGTAGAAGGCCAGGATGTCGGCGGTGTGCTCCTCGGGACCCAGCTCGAAGTCCTGTTCCGGCGTGAACCAGAGCGGCTCGACGGGCCGGCCGAAGGTCTCGCAGAACCAGCCGTACTCGACGGCCGCCAGGTGCTTGAGCAGGCCGAGCATCGTCATGCCGGAGGGCGTCATCGGCCGCCGCAGCTGCTCCTCGCCCAGACCGCTCAGCTTCCACAGCACCACGTCGCGGTGCCGGTCGAGGCTGACGTGCAGGCTTTCCTTCTCACTGCCGGTGAACGGCACACGTTGTCCCATCGTCGAACCGTAACGGCCGGCACCGACACTCAGTCCCGTACCCGCCGGCCCTCCGTGCCCGCCCGGACCTCCGGCCGCTCAGCCGTCTCCGGAGCCTCCGCGTCCCGCGCGGACCGTGCCGGGTCCGGCCCGGCGGGTTCGGAGGCGGCGGGGGCTTCGGGCCGGATGACGAGGGCCATCAGCGCCGCCAGGGCGCACAGCGCGCCGGACGTCACCCACACCAGGTCGTAGGAGCCGAAGGCGTCCCTCGCCAGGCCGCCCAGGAACGCCACCAGCCCGGCGCCCACCTGGTGCGAGGCGAGCACCCAGCCGAAGACGATCGCACTGTCCCGGCCGTACGCCGCCCGGCACAGGGCGAGCGTCGGCGGCACCGTGGCCACCCAGTCCAGGCCGTAGAAGACGATGAAGAAGAGCATCGGCAGCTGGACGGTCGGGGCGAGCAGCATCGGCAGGAAGAGCAGCGAGACGCCGCGCAGCGCGTAGTAGACGGCGAGCAGTCGCCGGGCGTCGAACCGGTCGGTGAGCCAGCCGGAGGCCACCGTGCCGACGACGTCCAGCACGCCGATGAGGGCGAGCAGTGAGGCGGCGGCGGTGATCGGCATGCCGTGGTCGTGCGCCGAGGGCACGAAGTGCGTCCGGATCAGGCCGTTGGTCGAGGCGCCGCAGATGGCGAAGCTGCCCGCGAGCAGCCAGAAGGGTCCGGTGCGGGCGGCGTCGCGCAGCACCCGCAGGGCTCGCAGGGCGGCGCCGGGTTGCGGTGCGGGGCGCGGCACCGGACCGGTGGCGCCGTAGGGGCGCAGGCCTACGTCGGCGGGGTGGTCGCGCATCAGCAGCACGACGAAGGGGATCACCGCGAGGGCGGTGAGCGACACCGTGACCGAGGCGGGCCGCCAGCCGTGGTGCTCGACCAGCCAGGACAGCACGGGCAGGAACACCAGCTGGCCGGAGGCGCCGGCGGCCGTGAGCACGCCGGTGACCAGGCCGCGGCGGGTGGTGAACCAGCGGTCCACGACGGTCGCGGCGAACGCCAGGGCCATCGAGCCGCTGCCCAGCCCGACGAGCACTCCCCAGTAGAGGACGAGCTGCCAGGCGGCCGTCATGACGGTGGTCAGTGCGGCTCCGGCCGCGATGACACCGAGCGCGCAGGCCACCACCCGCCGGATGCCGAAGCGGTCCATGAGGGCGGCGGCGAAGGGCGCGGTGAGGCCGTAGAGGGCCATGTTGACGGCGACGGCGAAGCCGATGGTGCCGCGTGACCAGCGGAACTCCTGGTGGAGCGGGTCGATCAGCAGACCGGGCAGCGAGGCGAACCCGGCCGCGCCGATGATCGTGACGAAGGCGACGGCGGCGACCCACCAGGCGCGGTGGACACGTCCCGGCATCCGGCCGCCGGGGTCGGCGGGCGGATCGTCGCGGTCGGCGGGTGGCCCGTCACCCTCGGCGGCAGGCTCGTCGCGGTCGG
>NZ_BAAHCA010000464.1:0-3831 GCF_054776295.1 Streptomyces sparsus | reverse complement strand
CCAGGTCCGTGAGGGGCCGGGCCGGAGCGAGGCCCTCCCGAACCGGGCAGCGGCGCCGGGCCTGACGCGGGGTCAGGGGCGGGGCCGGGTGCGGGCGACGCGTTCGACCTCGTCGAGGTCCTCGGCGGTGACGAGGCGCCGCTGTGCCGTGCGCCTGGCGACGGCGAACCGGGCGTTGAACAGCTTGCCGTCACGTACCGCCGTGTAGGGGTCGAGCGACTCACCGAAGGCGATCTTCGAGATCTTCTTGATCACCTCGTCGACGCGCCGGGGATCGGCCAGGTTCCACGCCTCACCGCCACGCCAGTGGCACACCCGCCGGTGGATCTCCTGGTACGTCGGAACGCGCTGTTCGTCGTCGGCGCCGGCCAGCAGCGGCTCGGCCAGTGCCAGGGCGACGTACCAGGCCTTGGAGTACCGGCTCAGCGTCTGCGGCGCCTCCGCGGTGACCGCGACGCCCGGCCCGTGCGCATCGGCGGCCTCACGCACCACGGTCGGCTCGCCCGGCTGCGGGGCGCCGGACACCACGAGGGTGAGCGTCAGATCGGTCGTCTGCCCACCGGACCGGCGGCCGGTGAAGACGACCAGTTCGTTCTTCCCGTCGTCCAGCACCGTGGACATGCCGCGGACGAGAGTCACCCGGCGCGCGCCGCCCGGAGCGTCGAAGAGGCTCGACAGCATCGCCTCGTTGGCGCCGCGCCAGGTGATCCGCGCCCCGTGGTCCTCGACCACCAGGTCGGCGAGCACCCGGGACACGTGGGGCGCGCAACCGGGGATCGCGACGGCGTACCGGCCGGGACGCCGTCCACCGGCACCGCCGTGGGGCGCGCGGCCGAACACCAGCCGCTCGCCGGGGGACATCGCGACCGGATGGAGTTCCGGCGAGCGCACCGTGACCCGCAGCATCCTGCTTCCTCGTTTCCTCTCGGTCTCACGCGTCGTCGTCCCGGTGACCGGCGTCCGTCAGGAGGCCGCGCCCTATGGCGAGCGGCTCCTCCTTCTCCGTCTCGACGGTCAGCGTGACGCCATGGGGATTGTCCGTCCCGGGGAACCGGTCCTCGCCGCCGAAGACCAGAGTGCCGCGGGTGAAGTCGGCGGGGACCTCGAACGCCAGCCACCGGTAGCCCGTGTGGTCGGAGTGGGCACCGGCCGTGCGGACGGCGCCGTCCGGGAGCCTGAGCGACATCCACTGCGGAGGCAGGCCGCGCACCTTGCCGGTCCGGGTCATGCTGCCTGTCAGGAAGAGAAAGGCGCTGTCCCTCGCGGCGTGCTCGTCCTGCCGGTGGAGGTGACGGTAGGACAGCCGCGCCGAGGTCAGGCGGTAGCGTGCCGTCCTTCTGAGCGTGACCGCGGTGGCGGACGAGCTGAGCCGGTACCTCAGCGTTCCCGTCCGCAGCATCGGCCCGCTGGTGACGTGCTCGCGCCCCAGCACCTCCGGGTTGCCGTCGCCGGCTGCTCCCGTGGTGAGGGAGACCGTCTGGCTGAGGCCGGGCTCGCCGAGTACGAGCTGCGCGGTGCCGGCGGCTTCCGGGACCGACACCAGCAGCACGAGCCGCTCGCCGTCGGCGAGCGTCCCGGCGTCCCGCAGGGGGCGTTCGTCCGCCCCGATGCGCACCCGCAGCGTGGTGTTGCGGCTGCGGGCGCCGACCCGCTCGCCGTCCGTCCCGGTCAGCGCCAGGGTGTACAGGCGGTGGCCGTCCGCCGGGCCGTACACGGTGCCGTCCCGGTCGAAGTGGTCCACCTCGCTGTGCCCGGTGACCTTGACGCCGAAGTCCCAGCCCCTCATCACGGTGGCCCTGCGCGCAACGGGCACGTCGATGCCGTACCGCCTCTCCGCCGTGCCGGGGGAGAGGGCGTGCAGCAGGTCGGCCGCAGCCGGGGTGCCGAACCTGGCCGGGGCGTCGCACCGGGCGAACGCGCCGATGTCGGGGGCGGCGGTGAGCAGCGCCGCGACCACGCCGAACACGCTCTGCTGCCATGGCCGCTGCCGCCTTCGCCGCCGGGCGCCGGTGCCGTCCGGCGGCGGGGGAGCCGTCACGGGACCGCCGCCGTTCGTCGGCGGAGGCTGATCGCATCCGGTCATGTGCCTCTCCGTTCCGTCCGTCTGTCTGTCCGTCCGTCCGTCCGGAAAGACAATGCCGGTCAGCGGGGGCCCGGGGGCAGCGGAACGTTCCGGTGCCGCGGGCGGGGGCGTGCCCGCGGACGGCTGACGGATCACCCTCCGGGGCTCAGCCGCAGCCCAACGCGTCGGCTTTCGCGCTCGCTTCGGCATCGGGGATGCTGCGACAGAGGCGTTCGACGGCGCCGTCGGTGTCCAGGCGCCACAGCGCCACGGAGGCGTCGGTGCCGCCACGAGCGAGCGCTTTGCCGTCGGGCGAGAAGGCAAGGGCGTTGACCTCGAAGCCCCCTCCCGAGGTGAGTCGGGCCTTCAGGGCGCCGTCGGCCAGGTCCCACAGCCACACGGCCGCGTCGTCGGTGGTCGCGGTCGCCAGCGAGGTGCCGTCCGGCGAGAGCGCCAACGCCCGTACAGCAGAAGGGTGTTGGCCGAACGTGCGGCGCAGCTTCCCGGTCACGGCGTCGCGGACCTCGATGGTGCCGGCCACCGACGCGGTGACGACACTCTGGCCGTCCGGCGTGTAGACGGCGTCGGTCACGTCGTCGTCGAGGTCCGTGACGGCGGGGGACGCGTCGAGGTCCGCGGTGCGCCAGGTCGACAGGACGACCGGTTCGCCGCCCTTCCCGTCGCCGCCCCGGGCGGTGCCGAGCGTGGTGCCGCTGCTCACCGCGAGAAGCCGCGCGCCGTCCGGGCTGAACGCGAGGGCCGACGCCGGACCGGTGTCGAGTTCGAGCGTGGCCAGACTTTCGCCTTTCGCCAGGTCCCAGACGTGGAGCCGCCCACCGTCCTTCGCGTCGGCATCACCGTCCCCGTCCCTGTCGCCCTCGCCCTCGCCGTCCTGTCCGTCCGCGGCACCGCTGCTCGCCGCGGCCAGCAGCGAGCCGTCGGCCGAGAGTGCGAGGTCGCCGCGCAGGCGACGGCCGTCCAGGGACAGGGTCGTCGACTTGCCCTGGGGCGGGCTGATCGTGATGGTGCCGTCCAGAGCGCCGGTCACCCGCGTGCCGTCCGGGGCGTAGGCGACCGAGAGGCCCGCCGCGGTCAGTTTCAGGGGCGCCGCGCTGCGGCGGCCGGTCCTCCAGGTCCAGGTGTGCAGTTCACCCTCGCCGTCCACGGCCGCCGCGTGCTCGCCGTCCGGAGCGAAAGCGACGTCGAGGACCGAGCCGCGCGGCGCGTCGTACCAGGGCGCGTTCCGCCGCCACCGGGTGACACCGCCACCCGCACGGGCGGCCACCACGGTGCCCGAGTCGCTCGACGTCGCGAGCGCGAGGACTGCCTGACCCCCTGCGGTGCCTCTCGGTTTGCCCTTCGGGTACTCGCCGAGCCGCTTGCGGTCGACCGGGTCCCAGACCACCACGTCCGCTCCGGTGGCGGTCAGCATCCGGGTGCCGTCGCCGGAGAACGTCAGCGTCCTCGGCCCCGCCGCGGGATCCGCCGCGCCCCGGGTCCGGTCCTCGACCGTGCCGGCGGCCTTCCCCGTGACCGGATCACGCAGCCGGATCAACGGATCGGCCGGGCTCGCCGAGGCGAGCAGCTTGCCGTCGCCGGAGAAGGCCACCACCGCGCCCGGAGTCGAGGTGTCACCCGGCGGCAGGTCGTCCCGGTGCGCCGCGCTGCGGTGCACCCGTTCACCCTCGGCCGGGTCCCACAGGTCGACACCGCCGTCCGCCCGGCCGACGGCGAGCCGGTCACCGCCGCGGCCGTACGCGACGTCGTAC
>NZ_BAAHCA010000463.1:0-3847 GCF_054776295.1 Streptomyces sparsus | reverse complement strand
CCGGCCGCCGCGAGCACGGCCAGCAGCATCAGCTCCACGCCGGGCGCCACGGCCACCTGCTCCGGCCGGGTCGGCAGGCCCCGTCGCCGCCAGTATCCGCCGGCCTCCCGGGCGACCTCGCTCTCCGGGTGGGTGCCGACCCGCATACGCGCCTCCACCGCCGTCCGTCGACTCACGACGTTTCCACTGTGGCAGAGACCTCGCGGCCCCGCCGCACGGAAGCGTCAGCGGCGGATTCGCCCCGCCGAGGCGCTCCCCGAAGCCGACGCGGGCCGACCGCGGCTACGGACGTGCTCCGGCGCGGCGCCGGGCTGCTACCGGGCCTCCCGGAAGCGGCGGAGCTGCTGTTCGAGGCCTCGCCCGCGGGTACTGACAACGGCCTCGGCCAGCTCGGACAGCTTGCGGTTGGAGTGCTGGGAGAGACTGCGCAGCAGGGTGAACGCCTCGTCGGCGTCGCACCCGGCGATGTGCATGATGATGCCGCTCGCCTGGTCGACGACGGGCCTGCTGCGCAGCGCCGCGTCGAGTTGCGCCACCTGGACGAGCACCTCCCGGTACTGGTGGTCGCGGATCAGCTCTCCGGCGGTGAGGTCTCCCAGCAGCGTCATGACGCCGTCCACCGCGTCCTCGGGTCGGCGCGGGCGGACGCCGTACAGGGAGAGGGTGATGGTGAGGCCGTCCCGTCCGCAGGGCAGGGCCACCACCGAACGCAGGCCCATCTCCAGGGCGCGGGCGCGGTACTCCGGCCAGCGCCGCTCGTCGAGCAGGTCCTCCGAGCCGACGAGGCGGCGGCTCCGCAGTGCGTCCGTGAAGGGGCCGCCGGCACCCCGGCGTTCGATCTCCAGCAGCGCGGAGAGGTCCGGGTGGGTGAGCGCGACGTGTTCGTTGCCGAGGGGGTCGTCGCCCTCGGATCCGTCGGCGACGGTGACGGCGACCGCCCAGCAGTCGCGGCTCGCCCTGGCCACCCGTTCGGCGAGCTGCGCCAGACTGCGCGCCGGGGACCCGCCCTCGGGTTGCTCGGCGAACACCTTCGGGGCGTTCTCGAAGGGCACGCCCTGGCAGTGGAGGGACATGCGGCTGCTTCCTCGGGAGGCGTGGGCGTCGGGTGACGTGTGAACATATGCCCGGTCTGTTCGAGCGGAAACGAACCGACCGGTATGCCCCCCCGGCTAGGTTGGGGGTATGGCGGACTCGAAGGACACCTCTGCAGAGCGGGCGAGTGGAAGCCGTGGACGGGCCACGGAGCACGAGTTGCTGCGCGCGGTCTTCCAGCGGCTGCCGCTGCCGGTGGTGCTGCTGGACCGCGACAGCGTCGTGCGGCGCCTCAACCCCGCGGCGTCGCGGCTGTTCGGCATGCGTGAGGGCTACGCCTCGGCTCGCGGCCTGACAGGCGCGCTCGCCCACGCCGAACGGGCGGCGTTCCGGTCCCAGGTGGCGGCCGTCGCCCGCGACGAGGGCGGACGCAGCCTGACCGTGCGCTTGCTCCGCCCGCCCGAGCAGGGGCGATGGCCGGGAATGGCCCTGCGCACCACGCTCACCCCGGTGCTCACGCGGCACGAGCCGCACACCCTGGTGGTGGCCGTGTTCCAGCAGGACGCGGGCACGACGCCGGAGGAGGCGGCCACCGGCGGTCCGGGGGCCGCCCGCGGCGCGTCCGAACGGGTCAGCGGTACGGCGACGATCACCCGCCACACCGAACTCATGGACCTCGTCGACGAGATGACCGCGACCCTGCTGCGGGCGAGGTCCGCGGACGAGGTGGCGGCCGGCGCGGGTGACGTACTGCGACCCGCCCTGGCCGACTGGGTCGTGGTGGACCTGGCCGGAGAGAGGAGCGGCTCCGCCCGGCGGGTGGCGGTCGCCACCGGCGCCGGGCGGGAGCAGGTACGGCAGGCCCTGGCCGCCGCGCGACCGGAGGACTCACCACTGATCGAAGCCGCTCTGCGCAAGGGCGCGGAAGCACTCCAGCTCCACCCGGAGGACCCGGAGGCGCTGGGCAGGGACGCGCACGGCGCGTCCCTGCTGGGGCGCACCGAGGTCGGTTCCCTGCTGTGCGTGCCGCTGCGGACCGGTCAGGACGCACCCGTGCTCGGGGTGCTGACGCTGTTGCGTCTCGGTACGAGGCGGCCCTTCGAACTGGCCGAGGCGGGCGTGGCGGACCGCATCGGCCGGCATCTGGCGCTGGCCCTAGACGGGCGCTGACGCTGCCAGCTCCCGCTCGGCACGGTCCGCTCCCGCCCGGTCGTCCGCGATCTCGGCACCGAGCCGGTCGCAGGTGCGACTGATCAGCCTGGAGACGTGCATCTGCGATATTCCCAGGTGTTCCGCGATGCGGCTCTGCGTCATGTCGCAGAAGAAGCGCAGGTAGAGGATCTCGCGCTCGCGCTGGGGAAGCTGCCGCAGCCGCGGCGCAGCGGCCTCCCGGTCGATGACGAGGTCGAAGCCTGGTTCGGGGGCGCCGAGCGTGTCGGTCAGCGAGTAGCCGTCCTGGGCGCCGGGCAGTTCGGCGTCGAGGGAGAGCGTGCTGTAGCTCTCCAGCGCCTCCAGCCCGGTGCGCACCTCGTCCTCGGTGAGGCCGGTGTGCTCGGCGAGCTGGGCGATGCCGGGGGTGCGGCCGTCCAGGCTGGTGCTGAGCTCGCGGTAGGCCGTGCGCACTCGGTTGCGGAGTTCCTGGACCCGGCGGGGCACGTGCAGGCCCCACAGATGGTCGCGGAAGTGGCGCTTGACCTCACCGACGATGGTCGGCACGGCGAAGCTCTCGAAGGCACAGCCGCGCGAGGGGTCGTAGCGGCCGACGGCCTTGACCAGTCCGAGCGAGGCCACCTGCTCCAGGTCTTCCAGGGATTCACCGCGATTGCGAAAGTTGCGCGCCAGCCGCTTGGCCATCGGGATCCACGCCTGGATGACCTCCTGGCGGATCCGGTCTCGCTCCGGACCCTCGGGAAGTTCAGCCATGCGCTCGAACTGGGCGGCGGTGTCGGGCGCGTCGTTGTGGGGGTGCCGGGCATGCCTGGCACGGGTCTGTACGGGTGTCATGGGATTCACTCCCGCGAATGGAGACTGCGGTGATCATCGTGGGAGGAGACACAGGTCGGACCGGGAATCTGCACCCGGGGCGGCCTGACGCCGCTCCCACGGATGTGCCTCCAGTCCGAAGCACACAAGGACGGTTACCCGGGGCCAACACCCCGAAACGGTGTTTTGCCCACCCTTCACCCGGTTACCCGGTCGCATGAGCCCGGAAGCAGGGTCCGCGGAGGACCGAGGGTCCGCCCGCTGCCCTTGGGAGAAGGCTCAGTCAAGCGGGTACGGGCGGACCGGTCCGTCCGTACCCTCCTCCCGAAGATCGGCCACCAACGGCACCCGCCCACGATTCCGGAGCCGGATTCATGGCCAAGACCAGCGACAACGCAGCCGTCCCCGGTTTCTCGGGCCTCGTGCGCGGACCGCACGACCCCGGTATGACCGCACGGGTGACGGTGCCGGTCCCAGCCTGCCGTCCACCGGTAAGGATGCGAGGACTCAGGTGTGGCGCCGTCCGCCCGGGGCAGGCGGCCACCCACGGGAGCGGCGACTGCGCCCCGTGCGCCGACCGTCACACACCGGCAGCGGCGGCCTCTCACCGAGGGCCCGGCCGAGCTTCCCACCGGTCCCCGTACGCCGGACTCGGCCCGGCGTCGGCGCTCTCGCCCGGCGGGCCGACAGCGCCCTCCACGACCGGCAACCCGTACACCCGAGGAGTCGATGTGCATGCGTGTTCCAGCAACACGGCGTCGGAACCGCGCCCGGCGGGCACAGCGGCCGGCCGTCGCGCCGGTACGCGGCCACGGAGCGACCCGGGCGGGCG
>NZ_BAAHCA010000462.1:0-3882 GCF_054776295.1 Streptomyces sparsus | reverse complement strand
GGCGGCGCTCTGCGGCGGCGGCGGTCAGGGCGACGCGCTGATCGTCAAGGTGCCGGGCAAGTAGCCGGCAGGCAGTCACCCGCCGCCTCCCGCTCGGGCGGCGGCGCACACGAGCGAGGAGCGCAGCACGCATGGCGGTGGACGTCCCCCGACTGGTCGAGCAGGCCCGGCAGGGCAGGCCCCGGGCGGTCGCCCGGTTGATCTCCCTGGTGGAGGGGGCGTCCCCGCAGCTGCGGGAGGTGATGGCGGCGCTCGCGCCGTTCACCGGCAACGCCTACGTGGTGGGCCTGACCGGCTCACCGGGCGTGGGCAAGTCGACCACCACGTCGGCGCTGGTCACCGCCTACCGCAAGGCCGGCCGGCGGGTCGGGGTGCTCGCCGTCGACCCGTCCTCGCCGTTCTCCGGCGGGGCCCTGCTGGGTGACCGCATCCGGATGTCCGACCACGCCTCGGACCCGGGTGTCTACATCCGCTCGATGGCCACCCGCGGCCACCTGGGCGGGCTGGCCTGGTCCGCGCCGCAGGCGATCCGGGTGCTGGACGCGGCCGGCTGCGAGGTGGTCCTGGTCGAGACCGTCGGCGTCGGGCAGTCCGAGGTCGAGATCGCCGCCCAGGCCGACACCTCGGTGGTGCTGCTCGCACCCGGCATGGGCGACGGCATCCAGGCGGCGAAGGCCGGCATCCTGGAGATCGGTGACGTCTACGTCGTCAACAAGGCCGACCGGGACGGTGCCGACGCCACCACCAGGGAGCTCAACCACATGCTGGGCCTGGGCGAGGCCCGGGGCCCGGGCGACTGGCGGCCGCCGATCGTCAAGACGGTCGCGAGCCGCGCCGAGGGCGTCGACGAGATGGTCGAGGCACTGGAGAAGCACCGCGCCTGGATGGACGAGCACGGGGTGCTGGCCGAGCGCCGCACCCGCCGGGCGGCCCGCGAGGTGGAGTCCATCGCGGTGACCGCCCTGCGGGAGCGCATGGCCGACCTGCGCGGTGACCGCCGGCTGGGCGCGCTCGCCGAGCGCATCGTCGCCGGCACCACCGATCCCTACGCCGCCGCGGACGAGCTGGTCGCGGGAGTCACCGAGTCCTGACCGGCACCGCCCCCGCGGTGCCGGACGGTCCCCGCCGGGGCCGTCGGGCACCGGTACAGCGCCCGAGGACACCGCTCAGCGGTCGTCGCGGTCGTCATCGCCGCGGTCGTCCCGGTCGTCCTTGTCATCGTCGTCGTCCCGGTCGTCCTTGTCGTCTCCGCGGTCGTCGTCCGCGTCGTCCCGGTCATCGTCTGCGTCGTCCCGGTCGTCGTCGCGGTCGTCGTCGTTCAGCACGGTGACCTTGCCGGTGGCGGTGTCCACGAGCAGGTCCCGGTCGTCGTCCTTGTCGTCCAGCTCGACCTTCCAGGCGGTGCCCCGGTCGTCCAGCTCGATCTCCTCGACGGCGCCCGGCGCCTTCCCGGTGGCGATCCGGGCCGCGTCCGCGGCGCTCACCTCGACCTTGCCCAGCAGGGTCCGGACGCTGCGGGCGTCCCGCCGGTCGTCATCGTCGTCGTCCCGCTCGGTCCGGGTGCGCACGTCCCCGGTGGATCGGTCGACCTCCACCAGCCGCCAGGAGCCGTCCTCGCCGATCACGTCGACCTCCCACCGGCGGTCGTCCTCCTCCTGCTCCAGACCGGCGGCCCGGCCCGGTACCTCCTTCAGCGCCCGCTGGACGGCGTCCGCGGCGCTCACCGAGGCGGCCGGGCGGTCGTCGCCCTCGTCGGTCCTCGGCTGCGGGGCGCCGCCGTCCGCGGTGCGCAGGGTGCGCGGCGTGCTGTCGCGGTCGTCGTCCGCCATGGCGGTACCGGCCACCACACCACCTGCGATGACACCGGCGGCGGCGAGGGTCGCGATGATCACGTTGCGCTTCATGGGGTCCTCCCGGTCGTGGAACCGGCCGGTTCTCCGGCCGAGTGGTGCCACCTTGGCGGACCGATGCTGAAGCTCCGCTGAAGCCACCTGAAGATCCCTTCAGGTGGGGTCTGACACGCTGGGCGCATGCGCGTGCTGATCGTTGAGGACGAGCGAAGGCTGGCGGTCTCCCTCGCCCGGGGACTCACCGCCGAGGGCTTCGCCGTCGATGTCGTCCACGACGGCCTGGAGGGCCTGCACCTGGCGACGGAGGCCGACTACGACCTGATCGTCCTGGACATCATGCTGCCCGGCATGAACGGCTACCGGGTCTGCGCGGCGCTGCGGGCCGCCGGCGACGAGACGCCGATCCTGATGCTCACCGCGAAGGACGGTGAGTACGACGAGGCGGAGGGTCTGGACACCGGCGCCGACGACTACCTCACCAAGCCCTTCTCCTACGTCGTCCTGCTGGCCCGGGTCCGGGCGTTGCTGCGCAGGCGCGGCAACGGCGCGTCGCCGGTGCTCCGGCTCGGTGACCTGACCGTCGACCGGGCCGCCCACCGGGTCGAACGGGCCGGCCGCGAGGTGGCGCTCACCGCCAAGGAGTTCGCCGTGCTGGAGCACCTGGCGACGCGGCCCGGCGAGGTGGTGCCGAAGTCGGACATCCTGGAGCACGTCTGGGACTTCGCCTACGACGGCGACCCCAACATCGTCGAGGTCTACATCAGCGCGCTGCGCCGCAAGCTGGGTGCGGGGCTGATCAGCACCGTGCGCGGCGCCGGGTACCGGCTGGTGTCCGGTGGTTAGGCACCACCTGCGCTCGGTCCGGGCGCAGGCGACCATCGGAGCCACCACGGTGGTCGCCCTGGCGCTGGTGGCGGCCGGCACGGCGGTGCTGTGGCTGCTCCAGGCGAACCTGTCGCGTGAGGTCGAGCTGCGGGCCGAGGTCAGGGCCAGGGACGCCGCGGGGCAGATCGCCACCGGCACCGAGCTGGGTGAACTGTCCCTGGACGGGCCGGTGCAGATCTTCGACGACCAGGGCCGGGTGCGGGCCGTCAGCGAGGACCTGGAGAGCGTCACCGGTACCGCCGGCGGCAGCGTCACCCCCCTGCCCGGCCGCTCCCCGAGCCCGTCCGCCTCCCCGACGCCCACCGTCCGACCGAGCCCGACCCCCGTCCCCCGCGACGACGCCGACGCCGACGCCGACGATGACGACGACGGTGCGGACGACGCCGACGACGACGATGACGACGACAGCACCCCCGCCGGCTCGCAGGCCGCACGGGACGGGCAGGACGACGCGGACGACGACGACAGGCCGGGCCCGGGAGAGGTCGGCGACAGCATCGAGTTCACCGACGGAACCGCCACCGAGGACGGCGAACGCCGGGACTACCGCTTCGCGGTCGCGGAGGCGCGTACCCCGCAGGGGGAAGCGCTCACCGTCTACGCGGGCGCCGAACTGGCCGTCGAGCAGGCGGCGCTCGGCACGGTCCGCACCGCGCTGCTGGTCGGCTCGCCCCTGCTGCTGGTGGTGGTGGCCGTCACCACGTGGCGGGTGACGCGGCGCGCTCTGCGCCCGGTGGAGGGGATCCGCCGTGAGATGGCCGAGATCACCCGCTCCACCGACCTCTCCAGGCGGGTGCCGGAGCCGGCCGTGGCCGACGAGGTGGGACGGCTGGCCAGGACCACCAACGAGACGCTCGCCGCGCTGGAGGGCTCGGTGGAGCGGCAGCGCCGGTTCGTCGCCGACGCCTCGCACGAGCTGCGCAGCCCGATCGCCTCGCTGCGCACCCAGCTGGAGGTGGGCCAGGCGCATCCTGACCTGCTGGACGTGGCGGGCGCGGTGCAGGACACCGTGCGGCTCCAGGACCTCGCCGCCGACCTGCTGCTGCTGGCCCGGCTGGACGCGGGGGAGCGCCGCCCGGACCGGCGGGTCGCCCTGGCCGCACTCGTCGGCGAGGAGCTGGCCGGGCGGCGGGAGGACCGCTGCCCG
>NZ_BAAHCA010000461.1:0-3887 GCF_054776295.1 Streptomyces sparsus | reverse complement strand
CCAGGTCGAGTGCGAGGTCCAGCTCCGCCGGTCCGCCCGCTTCGACGGCCCGGTTGCCGGCGGCGAGCAGCGCGTCGAAGAGGGCCCGCCCGGCCGGCGCGGAGCTGCCGGTGCGTCGGTCCTGTTCGGCCTGGGCGGTGAGCAGTGTGCCCAGTGCGGTGACCAGCCGGTGGCGTGCCGCGTCGGGCCGCGGATCGAACTCCGCCAGGTAGGCGGCGCAGCGCCGGGCGCAGTCATCGAGCGCGGCGGCGGGCTCCGCTCGGAAGGGCCACTTCGTCCTCATGGTTCTCCACGGTTGGGCGACGACAGGGCGCACGGTGCCCGGCGCGCCGGGCACCGTCGGTGGCCGCGGGGAGCCGCGGAGGTGAACAGTGCGGGAAGCCTCAGCGCAGCCTGCGTTTCACCCGGCGGGCGGCCCGCAGCGCGGCTTTGCTGCCGGGCAGCCGCCGCACCACACCGGGGGCGAAGCCGCCGGGCAGTTGCAGGGCGGTCAGGCGGCGGCGCTTGAAGTAGCGCAGGGTCCGCTCGTCCAGCCGCTCGGTGAGCCAGGTCTCCGCCTCGGCCCGCAGTTCCGGGTAGCGGGTGGCCTGCATGCAGTAGCCGACGGTCCGCACCAGGGCGGCGACCCGGGTCGCCGCGTCGGGCTGCTCGGTGACGACCTCACCGCCGGACTCGACGGCCGGCACGAGTGCGTCGACGATGGTCAGCGGCACCCGGTTGCTGTTCTGGTAGGGCGTCAGCCGGGCCAGGACCTCCTCGGTGCCGACCCGGGCGATGGGCACGTGGTAACAGGCGGCGGCGGTGAACATCGCCGTCGAGAAGCAGCCGACGACGAGGCCGGGCCGCAGCCGCTCGAAGACGGTCTCGGCGAGCATCGGGCGGTCCAGCACGGTCAGGGTGACACCGGAGTCCGCGGCGGCCTTGTCGAGCACCCTGGAGTACCGGGCGGGCGCGGTCGGGTGCGGTTTGAACAGCACCGAGCGGTGGCCGGCAGCGGCCGCGCCGCGCAGCATGCGTTCGTGCAGCGCCTCCTCCTCGTCCACGGTGAGGATGTTCAGCGCCGCGAGGTACTGGCCCAGCAGGACGGCGGTGGGGCGCGGTTCGACGACGAGTTCCTCACCGCGGGCCAGCTCGTCCAGGACCGCGCGGAACGCGCCCGTCGGCACCAGCTCGCCGGGCACCTCGTACTCGGACAGCAGCAGCGGGCGCAGGCCGGGCACCAGGTCCAGGTGCAGCAGTCGCTGGATGCGGCAGGCGATGGACAGCGGCAGCTTCTCCCGGGTGGGGCCGTAGCTCATCAGCCCGTCCGCGTACACGTGGACGGCGGCGTCGGCGAAGATCGTGCACAGCGCACGGGCCGGGCTGACGTGCACGGACTCCACGGCCAGGTCGATGGGACCGTTGCCCAGGCCCCAGGCGGCGCGGAACATGCGCTGCCACAACGGGCTGTCGGAGGCGGCGGGAGACCAACCGCCGGGGTGGTGCGGCCGGATGGTGTGGTTCCAGTCGACGACGGTGTCGAACCGGGCGGCGATGCGGGCCCAGCCGGCCATGTCCTGGAGGCGCCCGGCGGTCTCCGGGGTGGCGGCGTTGTTCGACACCAGCAGCACCCGGTGGGCGTCCGCCGCCGGGCCGAACTGCCCGGCGTCCAGGGAGGCGGCGAGGGTCGCGGCGCCGTAGAGCGTGGACACCTCGAAGATCTGCGCCCGGATGCGGACGCCGCTCCGGTCCGCGCGACGTGTGGTGGGCTCACCCATGGGTCAGGCCGCCTTCCGTGATCCGCCGAGCAGGCGGCGGATCACCTTGCTGCGTTCGTGGTCGAGGTCGGTGAGGGTCCGTTCCAGCACGTCCGGCGGCATCCGGCGCAGGGCCGCCGTCGAGTCGCGCTTCAACTGCCGTGCGGCGGAGGGCTCGTAGCGTTCCGCGCCGGCCGCGTGGAAGGCGATCATCGCGCAGTAGGTGCGGACGATCTTCGGGAGGAACCGTTCCGCCTCCCGGTCCGCCACCACCTCGGCCAGCACACGGTCGTGCGCCGGGATGAAGTCCAGCTGGCGGGCGTCCCTGATCTGGGTGAGCGAGGTGGTGACACCCCGCCGGTAGAACACCCCGAGCAGCCCGACCGTCGCGAACGATCGTGCGCGCAGGTGCAGTTGCCAGGTGAACACCCGGTCCTCCGCGGTGCGCAGCTCGGTCTCGAAGCGAAGCGGCGGCGGGCCGGAGCCTACGACGTCCGCCGGACCGTCCCCACCGGTCCCCTGCCCGGCTTCGGAGCCGGCTTCGGGGCCGGCTCCGGGGCCCTCGAAGAGTTCCCTGCGGTAGACGCCGGCCCAGACGAAGGGGTAATCGACCATCGTCTCCATGGACGCCGGCGCGATGGCGTCCCGCGGATCGAGCACCGCGTCGCGGCGGCGGGCGGGCGCCCGTCGCACCACGCGGTCGGTGCCGGTGGCCTGCACGTGGTCGGTGCGGACGAAGTCGCATCCCAACTCGTCGATGACGTCGACCAGTTCGTCCAGGTGGCCGGGCGCGTACCAGTCGTCGCCGTCCAGGAAGGTCAGATAGGTGCCGCGGGCCGCGTCGATGCCGGTGTTGCGCGCCTGCGAGATGCCCCGGTTCCGTTCGTGCCGCAGCACCCGGGCCTGCGGCAGCATGTCGCGCGCCGCCCGGTCGAGGAGTTCCCCCGTCCCGTCCGTCGAGCAGTCGTCGACGAGCAGGAACTCCGTCTCCGGCCCCGCGTTGAGCGCGAGGCTGCGCAACGTGTCGGGGACGAACTGCTGCACGTTGTGGCAAGGGACGATGACAGAAAGCTTGGGCACGTGGTTTCCAGACGCCGTGGACACATCGGAGGACCAACCCGGCACCAGGCCCCTGACCAGGAGCGTAGCCAGGGAGCGGGGAGCGCGGATGCCCGTGAGGGGACGCCCGGGTGAACTTCGCGCGTACGGTCGGCGAACCACGGCGGGTCCGACCGCCCGGGCCGGGGAGAGCCCCTCGGGCGGACGCGGCCCGGCATGCCGGGCCCGGGCAGGACGCCGGGCACGGCAGCATGTCGGGCACGGCCCGGCAGCTCCGTCACGGGCCGGAGCCGGCCACCGCGGCCGCACCACACAAGGAGGCACCACATGGCGATCCGGCGGATGGACAACGTCCTGATCGTGGTCGACGACCTTGACGCCGCTCTCTCGTTCTTCGTCGAACTCGGCATGGAGCTGGAGGGCAGGGCACCGGTCGAGGGGCCCTGGGTGGAGCGCGTCATCGGTCTCGACGACGTCCGGCAGGAGATCGCGATGCTGCGGACCCCGGACGGCCACAGCCGGATCGAGCTGGCGTCGTTCCGCACACCGAAGGCGATCAGCTCCGAGCCGAAGGACGCGCCGGCGAACACGCTGGGCATTCGCCGCGTCATGTTCGCGGTCGACGACATCGAGGACGTCGTCGCCCGCCTGCGCACCCACGGCGCCGAACTCGTCGGCGAGCTGGCGCAGTACGAGGACAGCTACCGGCTGTGTTACGTCCGCGGCCCCGAGGGCGTCATCGTCGGCCTTGCCGAGCAGCTCGGCTGAAGCCTGCCGGAGGCGGCCCCGCCGGGGCCCGTGCCGGTTCGGGACGTGGTCGCGGGCGGCTCAGCGGCCGCCGAGGCGGGCCCGGCAGAACGCCTCGTCCTCGCGCAGCTGCACCACCGAGGGGTCGTGGGGGCCCAGTTGCGCGCCGAGCTCCTGGAGCAGCCGGCTGATCTCGGGCAGGGCCCTGGCGTACTGCCCGGTGTCGACGAGCGTCGCGGCGTACTGCCGGCGCAGCGTGCGCACCACCGGCGAACCCTCGCCGTGCTCGGCGACCGCGGCCGGCAGCGCCTGGCCCAGCAGGTCGGCGACCTGGGGGTACCGGCC
>NZ_BAAHCA010000460.1:0-3890 GCF_054776295.1 Streptomyces sparsus | reverse complement strand
CGCCGCGAGCGGTACGTCGGCCGCTCACGGACGCCCGGCGCCCGGGCGCCGCCCGACCGCCCAGGCTACGACCTGCGCCGGGGCCCGCGCTTCAGCTCGCCCATGTGCCTCCCCTGCGCCTGCCGCTGCTTGAACATCCGGCGCTGCTCGGCGCGCAGCCGGGAGTCGGTACGGGCCGCCAGCCGGACGTTCTCCCGCTGGAGCTTGCGGTAGCTGTCCAGTCTGCGGTGCGCGAGGGAGCCGTCCGCCACCGCGGCCAGCACCGCGCAGTCCGGTTCGCTGACGTGCCCGCAGTCGGGGAACCGGCAGCGGGCCGCCAGCTCCTCCACCTCGGAGAACGCCTGCTCCAGCCCTGTACCGGCGTCCCACAGCCCGACGCCGCGCAGCCCCGGCGTGTCGATGAGCACGCCGCCGGAGGGCAGCAGGGCGAGTTCGCGGGTCGTGGTGGTGTGACGGCCCTTGCCGTCCCGGTCGCGGACCTCGTTCACCGCCATGACCTCCTCCCCCAGCAGCGCGTTGGCCAGGGTGGACTTGCCGGCGCCGGACTGCCCGAGCAGCGCCGCCGTACCGCCGGAGAGCAGCGCGGCGAGGGTGTCGTCGCCGTCAACCGTGGCGGCGCTGACGGCCAGCACCTCCACGCCGGGCGCGATGTCCACGGTGACCGCCACCAGGTGCTGAGGCTGCGGCACCAGGTCGCTCTTGGTGAGCGCGACCAGCGGCCGGGCGCCGCTGCCCCAGGCGAGCGCGACGAAGCGTTCGAGGCGTCCCAGGTCGAACTCGGCCGCGAGGGACACGCAGAGCACGATGTGGTCGACGTTGGCGGCCAGTACCTGGCCCTCGGAGCGTTTGGACGACGTGGAGCGCACGAACGCGGTCCTGCGGGGCAGCAGGGCGCGTACGAACCGCTGGTCGGACGGCGGGTCGACGGCCGCCCAGTCGCCGGTGCACACGACCCGCATCGGGTCGGGCGGTGTCACGAACTCGGTGTCGGCGCGGACCGTGCCGTCCGGGGTTGCCAGGTGGCAGCGGCCCCGGTCGACGCGGACGACCCGGCCGGGCAGCAGGCCGCGCGCGGCGTAGGGCTCGAAGGCGGTCTGCCAGTCGGCGTCCCAGCCGTAGTGGGCGAGCGGGGGCGGAGTGGGATCGGCCGCCGCCCCCGCCGTCGAGGACGGACGGCCGGTGGAGGCGGACGGGGTGGACGGGGTGGAGAAAGAGGAGGACAACGGGTGACCCTTCACAGGGGTGGCACCGGCCCGCTCCTACCCGAGGGACGTCAGCCGCGCGGAGAACCGCGAGAACGCGAAGAGCCGCGGAGTACGCGGGAACCGCGAGAACGCGAGGAGGCGGGAGACGTGAGGAGGGCGAGGTCAGCCGGAGGCCACGGGAATGGTGTGGATGAGCTGGTTGAGGCGCGGAGCGCTCGTCGCGGTGACAGCCATCGGTCACACCTCCCATGTGTCGGGTCTCGTCTCGGCGGGCGGGCGGCCTCCAGGGCCGCGCCCGAACGACGTCACCGTAGCCGGGCGCCTCACAGCGGCGCCACCGCTTTTCCCCGCGGCCCTAGGAGCCCGGAGCCGGGCCCGAGGAGATCGAGGGAGCGGGCCCGAAGCCGGGAAGGCCCGGAGAAGCGAGCGGCCGGGCCTCACTGCTCGGGGCAGACGAACTCGCACCACATGCGTTTGCCTGCGCCGCGCGACTCCACGCCCCACACGTCGGCCAGCCGGTCGACGAGCAGCAGCCCACGGCCGCAGCGCCCCGACCGTTCGGGCGCCGGCAGGACCGGGTGCACGCTGCTGGTGTCCTCGACCTCGACGCGCAGCCGGCGTTCGGCGCCGCCCAGCAGCCGGATCGTCACCAGGGCGCCGCCGTCGGTGTGCTGGAGCGCGTTGACGGCCAGCTCGTGGGTGGCCTGCGTCGCGTCGTGCACGCAGGCGTCGGCGTTCCACGCGCGGGCGGCGGCCCGGACCATGTGCCGGATCGCCGCCAGGGAGCCGGTGTCGCCGGGCGCCAGATGCTGGTGCAGGCGGCGGCCGAGCTGCCGGACGGGCTGCGCCTCGCGGTGGAGCAGCATGACCGCCATGTCGTCCGAGCCGGCCCGGCCGGGGGCCTCGCACAGCCACTCGGCCATCTTCTGGAGATCGGCGGGGCCGCGTCCGACGGCGGCGGCCAGCTCCCGGACGCCGTCCTCGATGTCCAGGCCGGGCTGTTCGACCAGACCGTCGGTGAACATCAGCAGCGTCTCCCCCGCCTCCAGTTCCATCGCGGTCACCGGATAGTCGGGGGTGCCGACGGCCGGCATGCCCAACGGCAGGGAGCCGGCCACCGGGAACGGCCGGCAGCTGCCGTCCTCGCGGCTGAGCAGCGGGTCCAGATGGCCGGCCCTGACCATGCGCAGCCAACCCGTGGACGGGTCGATCTCCGCGTACAGGCAGGTGGCGAACCGGTCGGTGTCCAGGTCGCGGAGGAAGGCGGAGGCGCGGGACAGCACGGTGGCCGCCGAGTGGCCCTCGGCGGCGTAGGCACGCAGCACGATGCGCAGCTGGCCCATGACGGCGGTGGCGTGCGTGTCGTGCCCCTGCACGTCCCCGATGACCGCCGCGACCCGGCCGCCGGGCAGCGGTATCACGTCGTACCAGTCACCGCCCATGCCCCGGCCGAGGCGGGCGGGCCGGTAGCTGACCGCGGTGCGCATGCCGGGGATGTCGGGGAGGGAGTGCGGGAGCATCGAGCGTTGCAGGCTCTCGGCGAGCTCCAGTTCCTGTTCGAAGAGCTTCGCCCGCTGGAGGCTCTGCGCGATGCTGCTGGTGAGCGCGGTGAGCAGGGAGCGTTCTCCGGCCGGGAAGGTGTGTTTGTGGCGGAAGAGCAGCCCGAGCGCGCCCAGCGGGCGGCCGTGCGCGATCAGCGGCAGGTAGGCCGCGGCGGAGGCGTCCAGCGGTGCGATGTGCGGCCACAGCTGCGGGTAGCGGGCGGCGAACTCCTCCCGGGAGACGAGGAACCGCGGGGTGAGGGTGCGCACCACCTCACTCATCGGGAAGTCCGCGTCGATCCTGGTGTACTCCAGTTCCGGCACGAAGCTGCTGGTGCGGCCCTCGGCGACGAGGTGGATGCGGTTGCCCTCGGCGAAGCCCATCATCAGGCTGACCGCGCCCAGCCGGCCCAGGCCGCCGGAGCCCTCCAGCACGTCGACGACGTCGCTCACCGTCCTGGCGTAGGCCAGGGCGGTGGCCGTCTCCTCGACGACGCTGGCCTCGTGCCGGCGGTGGTGGTCGAGGGTGAGGCGGTCGGTGGAGTGGCCGAGTTCGTCGGTGGCGTCCCGGATGATGCCCAGGATCCGGCGCGGCCGGCCGTCGCCGTCCCGCCGGATGTGCCCCTGGGTGTGGGTCCAGCGCAGTGTGCCGTCGGGGCGGCGGATGCGGAAGTACGCACCGTAGGAGCTGCGGCCCTGCTTGAGCGCCTGGGATACCAGGGCGTCGAGCCGGGAGCCCTCGCTGGGCGGGAGCCGGTGGCCGAGCCCCTCCGGGGTGCCGTCGTACTCGTCGGCCGTCAGCCCCATGACGCGCAGCGCGGAGTCGTCCAGGTGCAGCGCCCCGGCGTCCAGGTCCCAGTCGAAGGTGCCCATCCGGTTCAGGGCGAGCGTGGAGTCGGCGCTCGCGGGCCAGCGCCCCGGCGGCACGGCCGGATCCGTCAGGGGATCCTGAGTGTCCATGCCACACCCCCGAACCGGCCGGCGATCTCCTTCACTCTGTCACTGTTCGTCCGATTCTTCGAGCGGTGTGACGGTATCGCCACTGCTGCGGCCGGCTGCCGGTCCGGTCAGTCGTTCCGCCCGGCGCCGCGGCGCCCGAACGACGCCCGCAGCTTCCGCCGGGCCCGTTCCGTGGCGCGGGCGG
>NZ_BAAHCA010000459.1:0-3890 GCF_054776295.1 Streptomyces sparsus | reverse complement strand
GCCCTGCTGCAAGACGGCCGCCGGGGCACCGAAGCCGGCGCCGCCGGTCGCCGCAGGGCCGCCTCCGGCCCGTCCGGGCGCTCAGGCCTGCGGCAGCGTCTCCAACTGCGCGCGGATACGGGTGATGTCCGCCTCCGCAGCCGCCTGGCGGCCACGGATCTTCTCCACCACCTGCTCGGGCGCCTTCGCCAGGAAGCCCTCGTTGCCGAGCTTCGCGGTGGTCTGCTGGAGCTCCTTCTCCGCCGCCGCGAGGTCCTTCGACAGCCGCTTGCGCTCGGCCGCGAAGTCGATCGCGCCCGACAGGTCGAGTTCCACCGTGGCACCGGCCACCGGCAGCGAGGCCGTCGCCGTGAACTCCGCCCCGGCCGGCTGGAGCCGCAGCAGCGACCGCATCGGCTCCTCGTGCGCGGCCAGCGGGGACGTGCCCCAGGAGATGCGGGCGGGGACCCGCTGCCCCGGCTGGAGCCCCTGGTCCGCACGGAACCGGCGGACCTCGGTGATGACCTGCTGCAACGCGGCGATCTCCCGCTCGGCGGCGGCGTCCCGGAAGCCGCTGTCCTTCGGCCAGTCCGCGACGACGAGCGACTCCCCGCCGGTCAGTGTGGTCCACAGCGTCTCGGTGACGAACGGCACGACCGGGTGCAGCAGCCGGAGCATGACGTCCAGCACCTCACCCAGGACCCGGCCGGAGACCTCGGCGGCCCGGCCGCCGGCGAAGAACGTGGTCTTCGACAGCTCCACGTACCAGTCGAAGACCTCGTCCCACGCGAAGTGGTACAGGCCGTCGGAGAGCTTCGCGAACTGGTAGTCGTCGTAGAACTCGTCCGTCTCGGCGACGACCGTGTTCAGCCGGGACAGGATCCACCGGTCGGTCGCCGAGAGCTCCTCGGCGTCCGGCAGCGGTCCCTCGACCGTCGCGCCGTTCATCAGCGCGAACCGGGTGGCGTTCCAGATCTTGTTGGCGAAGTTCCGCGACGCCTGGACCCAGTCCTCGCCGATCGGGACGTCCACGCCGGGGTTGGCGCCCCGGGCCAGCGTGAAGCGCAGCGCGTCCGAGCCGTAGCGGTCCATCCAGTCCAGCGGGTCGACCGCGTTGCCGAAGGACTTCGACATCTTCTTGCCGAACTGGTCGCGGACCATGCCGTGCAGCGCGATCGTGTGGAACGGCGGTGTGCCGTCCATCGCGTACAGGCCGAACATCATCATCCGGGCGACCCAGAAGAACAGGATGTCGTAGCCGGTGACCAGGACGGAGTTCGGATAGAACTTCTCCAGGCTCTCGGTCCGCTCCGGCCAGCCCAGCGTGGAGAACGGCCACAGCCCCGACGAGAACCAGGTGTCCAGCACGTCGGTGTCCTGGTGCCAGCCCTCACCGCTCGGCGGCTCCTCGTCCGGGCCGACACAGACGACCTCACCGGCCGGGCCGTACCAGACCGGGATGCGGTGCCCCCACCACAACTGCCGCGAGATGCACCAGTCGTGCAGGTTGTCGACCCAGCCGAAGTAGCGGGACTCCATCTCCGCGGGGTGGATCGCGACCCGGCCGTCCCGGACCGCGTCACCGGCGGCCTGTGCGAGCGGACCCACCTTGACCCACCACTGCATCGACAGCCGCGGCTCGATCGTCGTCCTGCACCGCGAGCAGTGCCCGACGGAGTGGCTGTACGGCCGCTTCTCCGCGACGATCCGGCCCTCCGCGCGCAGCGCGGCGACGATCGCCGAGCGCGCCTCCAGCCGGTCCAGCCCCTGGAACGGGCCGTGCGCGGTGATGACGGCGTGCTCATCCAGAACGGTGAGGTTCGGCAGGTCGTGGCGGCGGCCGATCTCGAAGTCGTTCGGGTCGTGCGCCGGGGTGACCTTGACGGCTCCGGTACCGAACTCCGGGTCGACGTGGGTGTCCGCGACGACCGGAATGGAGCGCTCGGTCAGCGGCAGACGGATCTCGCGGCCGACGAGGTGCGCGTAGCGCTCGTCGTCCGGGTGGACGGCGACGGCGGTGTCACCGAGCATCGTCTCGGCCCGTGTGGTGGCGACCACCAGGCTGTCCTCGCCCTCGCCGTAGCGGATCGAGACCAACTCGCCGTCCTGGTCCGCGTAGTTCACCTCGATGTCGGAGATAGCCGTCAGGCAGCGCGGGCACCAGTTGATGATGCGCTCGGCCCGGTAGATCAGCTCGTCGTCGTACAGCCGCTTGAACATGGTCTGGACGGACTGCGACAGGCCCTCGTCCATGGTGAAGCGCTCACGCGACCAGGCGACTCCGTCCCCGAGGCGACGCATCTGACCGGAGATCTGGCCGCCCGACTCCGCCTTCCACCGCCAGACGCGCTCGGTGAACGCGTCCCGGCCGAGATCGTGCCGGGACTTGCCCTCCTTGCCGAGCTCCCGCTCGACGACGTTCTGGGTGGCGATTCCGGCGTGGTCCATGCCGGGCTGCCACAGCGTCTCGAAGCCCTGCATGCGCTTGCGGCGGGTGAGCGCGTCGATCAGCGTGTGCTCGAAGGCGTGCCCCAGGTGCAGGCTGCCGGTGACGTTCGGCGGCGGGATGACCACGGTGAACGGCGGCTTGTCGCTCTTGGCGTCCGCCTCGAAGTAACCGCGCTCTACCCAGCGCTCGTACAGCATCCCCTCCACCTCGGCCGGTGCGTACTGGGTCGGCAGGTCTGCGGGGGCGCTGTGCGGCCCGGTCAGGTCCGGGCTCTGCTGAGTCTCGTCGGTCACGCCGGTCAGTGTACGGGCGGCTGTGTACCGGTCTCGAATCGGTTTTGTGCCCGGTGCGCCGAAGCCCGGTGGCGTCCGCGAGGATGTACGGGACGCGAGAACGCATGCCCGAGGCATGCACACGGAGGGAAGCGCCTTGAGCCACAACCAGCCGCCGCCGCAGGGACCGTACGGCCAGCAGTCCCCGCAGCCCGGCCCCTACGGAGAGCCGCAGCAGCCGGGCGCCTACGGATACCCCGGACAGGGCGGCGCACCCGGCCAGCCCGGCTACGGCTACCCGCAGCAGCAGCCCCAGCCCGGAGGTCATCCGCAGCAGCCCGGGCCCTACGGCCAGCCCCCGGCACAGGGCCAGTACCCGCCGCAGCCCGGCCCCTACGGGCAGCCCGCGCAACCCGGTTACGGACCGCAGCCCCCGGCAGGCGGCGGCAAGGGCAAAGGCCGCACGATCGCCGTCGCCGCGGGCGCGCTCGCCGTGGTGGGCGCTCTGATCGGCGGCTTCTTCCTGTTCAGCGGCGGCAGTGATCTTGCCGACGACGGCCCGCACACGCTCAACGCGCCGCCGACGCTGCTCAAGGAGTACAAGAAGCTCCCCGAGGAGCAGGAGCAGGCCGACGGCGACAACGAGTTCCGGGACGCCATCGAGGCCCTCGGTGTGCAGGACGCGGAGACCGTCGAGGCCGGCTACTCCACCGTCGACTTCGCCGATCCCGCCGCCGCGAACGAGGGCGCGCTGGCCACCGCCAAGCTGATGATGGTCGCCGGGGCCTGGGGCACGGTCGACGACCCGGAGAAGTCCGTCGACGACTTCTTCACCTTCATGGCCGCCAAGCAGGCCGAGGACCCGGAGGACAGCGGCGAACTCATCGGTGAGCCCGAGACGTTCGAGCCCGAGGCGCTGGACAACGCGGTCATGAAGTGCCAGCGGATGAAGTCCGACGACGGCCCCGGTGACAGCGCGATCGAGGCGCCCTTCTGCGTCTGGGCGGACCACAGCACCGTCGGCGTCATCGCACCGATGCAGTTCGTCGGCAGCACCTCCACCGAGCAGGCCGCGGAGATCACCGCCAAGGCCCGCTCCGAGATGCGCGTCAAGAAGTGACCGCGGTGCCGGCCCGGCGCGGGCCGGGCAGCCGGACACGGCAGTGGGCCCCGGGGAGCGATCGCTCCCC
>NZ_BAAHCA010000458.1:0-3896 GCF_054776295.1 Streptomyces sparsus | reverse complement strand
AGCCCGCCGTTCGCCGTGCTGCTCGCGGTGGCCGTGGCGGCGGTGCTGGGCGCGGTCGCCGCCTCGGTGCTGCTGGCCGTCCGCACCTCCCGGCGCCGCCTCGCCGACTCCCTCAGCGAGACCCTCTGACGCGTGCTCCTTCGCAGCTGCCGGGCCGCAGGGAGGACGTACGGGGGGTCAGCGTTTGACGCGGCTGCGGATGGCGAGGACGGCCAGAGCGAGGAGGACGGGCTCGGCCAGCCGGGACGCCATCTCGGTGTAGGTGCCGGTGGTGGTGAGGTCCTGTCCGGAGGAGCGGAAGACCACCGAGTTGATCACCACCCGCAGACTCTTCTCGAACCGCTCGCTGGAGACCCGTTCGGCCAGCGGTCCGGTCGGGTTGACTGGAGCGAGGGTGTCCGTGGTGAGGACGATCTCCTGCCCGGTGGCGACCTGGCGGCCGGTGGTGGTGGGCTTCGGGTCGTTGGCGGGCAGGCCCCACAGCATCATGACCGCGATCGTGACGGCCATCGCCGCTCCCAGCCAGACCAGTGCGCGGGTGGCGCGCAGCCCGTACCCGGACATGGCCCAGTAAAGGCTCAGCAGCATGCGCTCGCCCCAGGGCCGGGTGCTGTCGTGGCGGCGCATCTCGCATTCGCCGTAGTAGAAGTCGGCGGCGTCCGGTTCGTTCTTTCCGTCCTCCAGCGACTTGCGCAGCTGCCGGTACAGCACCGCCACCGCAGTCGGCTTCAGCTCCGGGGCGTCCGGAGCCGGGCTCACCCAGCCCGAGGCAGCGGCCCGGTCGGGGCGGCGGGCGGTGCGGGTCCGCCAGTGGTGCTCCTCGATCAGGGTGTTGCGCCGGCTCCACCGCCAGGGGAAACGCAGGTCCCAGCCGGTGGGGGTGGTGGTGAAGGTGCACCAGCCGTCGACCTTCAGCTGGTCGAGATGGATTGCGCCGGCGAATCGGCAGGTACTCAGGTCGATGTCGTGCAGCGCCAAGTGGGCGACATCCGCCCCGCCCACCGACGTCAGGCGCACGCCGGGCTTCAGATCGGACAGCTTCATCTCCGGCAACGGGCCAGTCGGGCTGGACCGGTCGAAAGGGAGGAGACGGGTGGCGACGAGCACCGGGTACTCGAAGACCGCGTCTCTCAGATCCAGCTCGGCGTGGCGCAGGTGCAGCATGGCGGTCGATGCCCACCGGGTGCGCGCACAGCTCACCTCACGGGCGGCGATCCGCATCGTCACCGGCTGCTGGAACACCGCCCCGTCCAGCACCACCCGCTGATTGCACGCCAGCGGTCCGAAACGCGACGCCTTCTCGAACCGCGCCATGTCGAACCGGACGTTGCCGGAGAAGGACGCATCGCGGAACCATGCGTTCTCGGAGAAGGACGCCCCGTCGAAGTAGGCGTCGCGGGAGAAGGACGTCTGGGCGAACACGGCAACGCCGGAGAAGGACGCGCTGCCGAACCATGCGTCGCCGGAGAAGGACACCTCGTTGAAGCGGGCGTCGCCGGAGAAGGAGGCCTGGAGAAACCCCGTCGCACCGAAGATGGACGCCTTGCTGAAGCGGGCGTCGCGGGAGAAGGACGCCTCGCCGAAGCGGGCGTCGCCGGAGAAGGACACCCCGTCGAAGTGGGCGTCGCCGGAGAAGGACGCCTCAATGAACGTGGCGTCGCCGGAGAAGGACGCCCAGCTGAAAAACGCAGCGCCGGAGAAGGCCACCCCGTAGAACGAGGCATTGCCGAAGGACACCCAGCCGAACCAGGCAGCACCGGAGAAGGAGGCCCCGTCGAACGAGGCGTCGTTGATACGACGGCGACCGGTGGCGGGGTCGTGCAGGGCGGCGAGTAACTGGTCCAGCAGTTCCGTGGTGAACGGAGTGCCTCGGTGGTCGATGTCGGCGCCGGGTAGCAGCGCCGCGAAGTAGGCGGCTCGATCGGCTTCCTCTAGGTGAGTCAGGCAGTCGGCATGGTCACCGACGCGGATGCCGCGGCAGCCGACCGGCTCGGTTGAGGTCGCGCCGTGGCCGCAGTACGGCCAGTTCGGCGGAATGCTGGACGGCGGTTCAGGCGTAGCAGCAGTCATGCTTCAAGGACGTACCGGTGCGGCCGACAGTTGCCGGACCAGGTCACAGCCGAGCAGTTGACGGAAAACCCCGGTGCGCTACTGAGAGCCGCACCGACAGGAACCGTGCGCAACTGAGGAAGCGCGATCCGGCAGCAGCGGGAGGCCCGAGAGGGAACGCCCTGGAGACATACGCCCGAGGGGAACCCCCGCGACCGGTCCGCGACCGAGCCGGTCGCGGACCACGCGGGCCCGTCACGTCCACCTGGCGTCCGCCGCGGCGCCGGCGGCCTGTCGTGCGCCGGCGCCTTGTCGTGTGGTGGCCCCTGTCACGAGGGGGCGCCTGCCGTCAGGGCTCGACGACGGTCTCCTGCGCCGCGGCGGTGTTGTCGCCCGCCGTCAGCTCGGCGTCGACGGGCACGTTGCGCTTCACCAGGGCCAGCGCGATCGGCCCCAGCTCGTGGTGGCGGGCCGAGCTGGTGACGAAGCCGAGCGTCCGCCCCTCGGGGCCGTCCGAGGCGAGCCGCACCGGGGCGCCGTGGCCGGGGATCGTCACCTCGCTGCCGTCCAGGTGGAGGAAGACCAGCCGCCTGGGCGGCTTGCCCAGGTTGTGCACCCGGGCCACCGTCTCCTGACCGCGGTAGCAGCCCTTCTGCAGGTGGACGGCCGTACCGATCCAGCCCAGCTCGTGCGGGATCGTCCGGTGGTCCGTCTCCAGGCCGAGCCGCGGCCGGTGGCCCTCGATGCGGAGCGCCTCGTAGCCCATGACGCCCACCGGCCTGCCGTTCGCCTCGGCGAACTCGCGCAGCCGCGCGCGCGGCAGGAAGAGGTCCCGGCCGTGCGGGGTCTCCCGGGCGATGGTGTCCTGCGGCGTCTCGGTGATCGAGCCGGCGGGCAGGTGCACGACCGCGAACTCCTCGGTCCGGTCGTCGACGTCCACCTGGTAGAAGAACTTCATGCTCTCCAGATAGCCCTTCAGGGCCTCCTGGCGTCCGGGCTCGGTGTGTATCCACGTCGTGGATCCGTCGTCGACGAGGTAGAGCACGTGCTCGATGTGCCCGTTGGCGGTGAGGATCAGCGACTCGGTGGCCCGCATCGGGGGCAGCTCGCTGACGTGCTGGGTGAGCAGCAGGTGCAGCCAGCTCAACCGGTCGTCCCCGGTCACGGTCAGTACCCCGCGGTGCGAGAGGTCGACGAAGCCGGTGCCGTCGGCGAGTGCGCGCTGTTCTTTGAAGAGGTCGCCGTAGTGCGCGGCGACGCCCTCGTCCGGGCCCTCGGCGGACACGGCGCCGGGCAGGGACAGCAGCGGGCTGCGGTAGGTCATGCGGTTACCTCAGGATGCGTTGTCGGGCTGTTCCGCGGAGCACTCCCGGCAGCGGCCGAAGATCGCGAAGTGCTTCACGTCGGTCTCGAAACCGAAGGACTCGCGCAGTTGTTCCGCGAAGCCGCCGGCCACCGAGACGTCCGCCTCGATGACCCGCGTGCAGTCCCGGCACACGAGGTGCATGTGGTGGTGCCGGTCGGCGAGGTGGTACGTCGCCGCGCCGTGCCCGAGGTGGGCGTGGCTGACCAGCCCGAGTTCCTCCAGGAGCTCCAGCGTCCGGTAGACGGTGGAGATGTTGACGCTGCCCGCGGTGCGGCGGACCTCGGTGAGGATGTCCTCGGGCGTGGAGTGCTCCAGCTTGTCCACGGCCTCCAGCACGAGCTGGCGCTGCGGCGTCAGCCGGTATCCGCGCTTGCGCAGGTCGTCCTGCCACTCGGTGCTCACCACGCTCCCAGTGTAGGAGCACCGCGGCCCGGCGGGCGCGGCCGTCCGCCGGCGGGGCGGGTGTCCGCCCCGCCCCGCC
>NZ_BAAHCA010000457.1:0-3899 GCF_054776295.1 Streptomyces sparsus | reverse complement strand
GACCGGCCGCTGGCGGTGCCCGAGGCGTCCCTCATCGCGGGCCGCACCATGGGTCTCCAGGCGGCCGTGCTGGAGGCGGCCAAGTGGCTGGCGGGGGTGCGGCACGCCGGGCAGGACGCGGTGTGCACGCTGGACACCATCGCCTTCCGGGCCGTGCACCACCAGGTGATCCGCCGCCCGCAGTGCGCGGAGTGCGGGGATCCGGGGCTGGTCGCCGCACAGGGCTGGCGCCCGGTGACACCCGCCTCGCGGCCCAAGCCCGACCAGGGCGACGGGCACCACCGGGCGGTGCCGCCGGCGAGCATGCTGGAACGCCACCGGCACCTGGTGAGTTCGGTGACGGGCGTCGTCACCGAGCTGCGACGGTCCCCGCACGCCCCGGAGGGCATCAACGCCTATGTCTCGGGCCGCAACCTGGCGTTGTCCGGGCACAGCCTGGCCGGAGTGCGCAGCGGGCTGCGGACCATGAGCGGCGGCAAGGGCACCACCGCGCTGGAGGCCGAGGTGGGGGCGCTGTGCGAGGCGGTCGAACGCTACTGCGCCACCCGGCAGGGTGACGAGCCGACCGTGTGGGACAGCCTGCGCGGCCTGGGCGAGAACGCGATCCATCCCAACGCCTGCCAGCTCTTCGACGACCGCCAGTTCCGCGACCGGGACCGCTGGAACGCGGGCCGCTCGGCGTTCCAGCAGGTCTGCCCGAGGTTCGAACCCGACCGCGTCACCGAGTGGACACCCGTGTGGTCGCTCAGCCGGGGCGCACACCGGATGCTGCCCACCTCGATGCTCTACTACGTGCGGGAGCCCGACTTCTCGCACGTCGGTCTGCCGTGGGCGGACTCCAACGGCAACGCCGCCGGCAGCAGCGTGGAGGACGCCGTGGTGCACGGCTTCCTCGAACTCGTGGAACGGGACGCGGTCGCCCTGTGGTGGTACAACCGCACCCGGCACCCGGCGGTGGACCTGGACGCGTTCGACGAGCCCTGGCTGGCCGCGCTCCGGCGCACCCACGCCGCACTGGGACGCAGTGTGTGGGCACTGGACCTCACCAGCGACCTGGGCGTTCCGGTGGTCGCCGCGGTGTCGCACCGGGCGGGCGCGCCGGCCGAGGAGATCGCCTTCGGCTTCGGCGCGCACTTCGACCCGCGTACCGCCCTGCGCCGGGCCCTCACCGAGATGGGACAGCTGCTGCCGCCGGGCGCCGATCCGTCCGCCGCGCCCTCCCAGACGCGCGAGACACTGGACGCCGACCCCGAACTGACCGACTGGTGGCAGCACGGAACGGTGCGGAATCAGCCGTACCTGCTGCCCGATCCCGGCGAGAGCCCGCGCACGCCCGGCGATTTCGCCTTCACCGCCGCCACCGATTTCCGGCAGGAGACGGACGCGGCCGAACGCCTCGTGGGAGCGGCGGGAATGGAGTTGCTGGTGCTCGACCAGTCCCGACCTGACGTGGGGATTCCCGTCGTCAAGGTGCTCGTACCCGGACTGCGCCACTTCTGGGCGCGATTCGCACCGGGAAGGCTGTTCGACGTGCCGGTGCAAACAGGACTGCTGGCCCGGCCCACCGCCTACGAGTCGTTGAATCCGATACCACTGTTCGTCTAAGCCGGACGCCGGAACGCCTCCTGCTGTGGCCGCGCCCGGAGCTGACGCATAATATGCGTCAACCTGACGGCCCGGCGGGGAGGCGTTCCATGACCGGAACATTCCGGAACACTGAGAACGAGTTAGCGCCTCATGACCCACACACCGTGACAGCGCGCCCTTCCTTCCGCCCGGCCGACGGGCGCGAGCCCCCGGACGTCCTGGGCCCCGAGGCCTGGCCGGCCGTGCCCGCGCCGCGTCTGGCGCGGACCATCATCGTGGCGGTACTGGTCGGCTACGCGCTCATGACCGTGCTCAACCTGCTCTGGCAGGAACCCTCCGGTCCCCGGCTCGCCACCGGACTGCTGTGCGTGGCAGCGGTGTTCGCCCTGCAGTACGCGCACTGCTCACAGTGGGCCAGGCACTGGGCGACGCGCAGGAAGGCCGTCACCCTCACCGTCCAGGCGGCCTTCACCTATCTGCCGTTCCTCTGGTTCGGCGGCGCCTGGGGGAGCATGGCCGGCCCGCTCGCCGGCTCGTTCCTGCTGATGCTCGCCGGACGCACCGCCTGGGCCCTGTACGGGGCGTCGGTCGCCGCGATCCTCGCCTTCGCCGTGGTGCACGAGGGCAACTGGAACTCCGTCGCCTACCTGACCATCGCCAGTGCGCTGACCGGACTTGTCATCTTCGGCGTGACCCGCCTGGCGGACCTCGTCCAGGAGATCCACTCCACCCGCAGCGAGTTGGCCCGCATGGCCGTCGGACAGGAACGCCTCCGCTTCGCCCGTGACCTGCACGACCTGCTCGGCTACAGTCTCTCCGCCATCACTCTGAAGACCGAGCTGGTGCACCGCCTCATCGCCGCACACCCCCAGCGGGCCCGGGACGAAGTGGCCTCGGTGCTGGAGGTGTCGCGGCAGGCGCTGGCCGACGTACGACTGGTCGCCAGCGGCTATCGTGACATGTCCCTGGCAGACGAGGCGGCCTCCGCCGCGCAGATCATGTCGGCCACCGACGTGCACGCCGAGGTCGACGTGGCCTGCGGGCCGCTGCACCACACGGTGGACACCGCGCTCGCGACGGCACTGCGGGAGGGCGTGACGAATATCCTGAGGCACAGCAAGGTCCAGACCTGTTCGGTCACCGCGGCGGTGGAGGGAGAAACGGTGCGCCTCGTCCTGGTGAACGACGGAGTCACCGCCCCCACACCGGTCCGCACCGCACACAGCGGCAGCGGACTGGGCAACCTCCAGAGCCGCCTGGCCGCCATCGGCGGCCGGATCTCCGCGGGAGTGCGGGAGGACGGGCGCTTCGAACTGCTCGCCGAAGCCCCCACCGCCCCCACGGTCGGCGCGCCGCCTTCGGCGCGCCTGGAACGCTCCGGCACCTGACAGCGCCTGAGCACGCGTATGCAAACCGGGGGAAGCATTGTTGTCCGTGAAGATCCTGCTGGCCGAAGACGTGCACATGATCCGGGGCGCGCTCATCGCCCTGCTGGAACTGGAGCCGGACCTGGAAGTGGTGGCCTCCGTCGACCGGGGTGACCTGATCGTCAAGGCGGCGCTGGAGGCCCGGCCGGACGTGGCCGTCATCGACATCGACCTGCCCGGCATCGACGGACTCACCGCCGCCGCCGAACTGCGCCTCCAACTGCCCAGCTGCCGGACCCTGATCCTCACCAGCCTCGGCCGGCCCGGCACCCTGCGCCGCGCGATGGCAGCGCAGGTGTCGGGCTTCCTGCTGAAGGACGCCCCACCGGACCGGCTGGCCCAGTCGGTCCGGGCGATCGCCGCCGGGCAACGGGTCGTCGACGCCCAACTGGCGCTGTCCGCCTGGGAGGCGCCGGAGTCGCCGCTGTCCCGGCGGGAGACCGAGGTGCTACGGCTCGCGGCCCGCGGCACCGACGCCGCCGAGTTCGCCGGCTGCCTCTACCTGACCAAGGGAACCGTCCGGAACTACCTCACCGCCATCGTCACCAAGCTCAACGCCCGCAACCGCGTGGACGCCATCCGCATCGCCGAGGAGGCCGGCTGGATCCCCTGACCCGACGGGAGCACCAGACGGTTCCGGGGGCCCGGGGGCACCGCGGGTGCCGCTGGCCCCGGGGGGCTCAGGGGTCCCGTTGGTCCCGGGGGTCCCGGGGGTCCCGGGCGTCCCGTTGGCCCCGGCGGTCCCGGGGGTTCGCGCGGTCTTGTCGGCGGGCGGGGTGGACGGAACGGTTCCGCTCAGCAGAATCGTTTCGCCAGACGGGCCGGGGTCGGCGGGCGGAATCTCGGCGGGTCCGGCGGGCGGGGCGTCGGCGGGCGAGGCGGGTT
>NZ_BAAHCA010000456.1:0-3904 GCF_054776295.1 Streptomyces sparsus | reverse complement strand
GTGCCCGACGGCCCGCCGAACCCCGACGACACCCTGCTGACGGTCGCCGTGCGCGCCATCCGCGCCGGGGACCTCGCCGCGGTCGCCCCCCACAAGCCGAAGGCCCCGCGCCGCGCCCCGGAGGGCGAGCTGCCCCGCACCACCTCGGCGGACACCCTCGCCACCATGCAGTCGGCCGTGCTGACCGGCCAACCGGTGTGGATCGGCTACGTCAACGCGGACGGCGCCGCCAGCCAGCGTGTCATCGCCCCGGTCCGCGTCGAGGGCGGCTTCGTCACCGGCTACGACCACACCGCCGACGAGGTCCGCACCTACCCCCTGCACCGCATCACCGGCGTGGCCGAACTCGCCGAAGGCTGAGGTGGGCCGCGTGTCTCTCTCCAGTTCACTCCTGGGAGGGACTCCGGGCCGCGATGCGGGACACTGGAGGACTGCCCCCGTCACCAGGACGGATCTCGTCAGGGCCGGATGGAGAACCGCGTGAACACAGGTCCGCTGATCGTGCAGAGCGACAAGACTCTGCTGCTCGAAGTCGACCACGAGCAGGCCGACGCCTGCCGGCGGGCGATCGCGCCGTTCGCCGAGCTGGAGCGGGCGCCTGAGCACATCCACACCTACCGGGTGACGCCGCTGGGGCTGTGGAACGCGCGGGCCGCCGGGCACGACGCGGAGCAGGTCGTGGACGCGCTGGTGGCGTTCTCCCGCTACCCGGTACCGCACGCCCTGCTGGTCGACATCGCCGAGACGATGGCCCGCTACGGGCGGCTGACGCTCAGCAAGCACCCCGCGCACGGGCTGGTGCTGACCAGCACGGACCGGCCGGTACTGGAGGAGGTGCTGCGGTCGAAGCGGGTGAAGCCGCTGGTCGGGGCACGCCTGGACCCGGACTCGGTGGTGGTGCACCCCTCGGAGCGCGGCCAGATCAAGCAGGTGCTGCTGAAGCTGGGCTGGCCCGCCGAGGACCTGGCCGGCTACGTGGACGGTGAGGCGCACGCCATCGAGCTGGACGAGCGCGAGTGGTCGCTGCGCCCCTACCAGCGGCAGGCCGTGGAGGGTTTCTGGCACGGCGGCTCGGGTGTCGTGGTGCTGCCCTGCGGCGCGGGCAAGACGCTGGTCGGCGCCGGCGCGATGGCCCAGGCGAAGGCGACGACGCTGATCCTGGTGACGAACACCGTCTCCGCCCGGCAGTGGAAGCACGAGCTGATCCGGCGGACCTCGCTCACCGAGGACGAGATCGGCGAGTACAGCGGCACCCGCAAGGAGATCCGCCCGATCACCATCGCCACCTACCAGGTGCTGACGACCCGGCGGAAGGGCGTCTACGCGCACCTGGAGCTGTTCGACTCGCGGGACTGGGGGCTGATCGTCTACGACGAGGTGCACCTGCTGCCGGCCCCGGTGTTCAAGTTCACCGCCGACCTCCAGGCCAGGCGCCGTCTGGGGCTGACCGCGACGCTCGTCCGCGAGGACGGCCGCGAGTCGGACGTGTTCTCGCTGATCGGCCCGAAGCGTTTCGACGCGCCCTGGAAGGAGATCGAGGCCCAGGGCTACATCGCGCCGGCGGACTGCGTGGAGGTGCGGGTCAGCCTCACCGAGTCGGAGCGCCTGGCCTACGCCACCGCCGAGACGGAGGAGAAGTACCGCTTCTGTGCGACCACCGACTCCAAGCAGCGGGTGACGGAGGCCCTCGTCCGCCGGCACGCCGGGGAACAGACCCTGGTCATCGGCCAGTACATCGACCAGCTGGACGAGCTGGGCGAGCGGCTGGACGCGCCCGTCATCAAGGGTGACACCAGCAACGCCCAGCGGGAGAAGCTCTTCGAGGCGTTCCGCCAGGGTGAGCTGTCGGTGCTGGTCGTGTCGAAGGTGGCGAACTTCTCCATCGACCTGCCGGAGGCGACCGTCGCCATCCAGGTGTCCGGCACATTCGGCTCGCGGCAGGAGGAGGCGCAGCGGCTCGGCCGGGTACTGCGGCCGAAGGCGGACGGGCACGAGGCCCGGTTCTACTCGGTGGTCGCCCGCGACACCGTCGACCAGGACTTCGCCGCCCACCGGCAGCGCTTCCTCGCCGAGCAGGGCTACGCCTACCGCATCGTCGACAGCGGTGAGCTGCTGGCCGACGAGGGCAGCTGAGGGGACGACGTTCCGAAGAACCCGGCGCGGGCGGCGCCCTTCGTGATCAGCTGGAGCCGTGGAAGCCCTGTGGACGAGTGTGGTGGCGGTGGGAGGCACCCTCATGGGTGCCGTGGTCACGCACGTCTTCCAGCGCCTCGCGGCCAGACGCAGTGAGCAGTTCGCCCGCTCCGAGGCGCTTCGGCAGGAACGCATCGCCACGTACAGCACCTTCGCCGCGGCGGTGGAGGACTACCGCCACGGCCAGGCGGCCCGCTGGTACGCCAGGCAGCAGGACCCGCACGGGGACGCCTTCGTCGCGGCGCGCGACGAGGCGCACCGCCTGCGCACGGCGACCCGGCAGGTGCTCTACCGGGTCAAGCTGCTCACCGACGAGCGGGAGGTGGTTCTCGCGGCCGAACAGGCCTATCGGTGCACGCGGGACGTCTCGACCGCTCAGGACCGCGCGGAGCATGACGCGCTGGACGGGGAGGCGAGGGACGCGATCGACACCTTCGTGTCCCGCGCCTCGCCACTGACCCGTTGAGCCGGCGGACCCGCTGAGCCGCTGCCTCACCGGCCCACTGCCCCGCCGGGCTGCTGCCGCCGGCGAGTCCGCACGAGTCAGGTCTGCTTCGTCGGGCGGGCCCGTGAACTGCTTGGTCACCAGAAGGTTCCCCGGTCACCAGAAAGTGCGTTCTTCCATGTCAGCGGCCACTCTCCTACGGTTCCTGAGTAACCACGAGAGACCGGGAACGTCCTGGTCGGTGGAGGACGTGGGCCCCTGAGCCCACCTGACGAGGAGGCGCACAACATGGCCATCACCCTGGTGAACCCCGACGGACTGCCGAAGATCGACGCGTACCGGCAGGTGGCGGTCGCGACCGGTTCGAGGCTGGTCTTCGTCGCCGGCCAGGTCGCCTGGGACGCCGAGGGGCAGACGGTCGGCGAGGGTGACCTCGCCTCGCAGGTCGAGCGGTGCTATCTCAACGTCGGCACCGCCCTGGCCGGGGTCGGCGCCTCCTTCGACGACGTGGTGAAGCTGACCGTGCACGTCGTCGACTGGACGCCCGACAAGATGCCGCTGTTCATGGCGGGCGCCGCCCGGGCGGCAGCGAAGCTCGGGGTCACGCCGGTGCCGCCGGCCACGCTGTTGGGCGTGGCGGCGCTGGACGTGCCCGAGCACCTGGTGGAGATCGAGGCCACCGCGGTCCTCGACTGAGCGGCGGGCCCGGCGGATCGACGCCGTCCTCCCCCACCCCGACGACCCACACCGCTACTGGGTCTTCTCCGGCGACCAGTACCTCCCCATCCACACCGCAGCCGACCGCACCGGCAAAGGACGCCTCCACCCACCACGCCCCCTCACCGAATGGCCACCCTTCAACGGCGAAGCCGAACGGTAACGGCCAGTGGGGGCGGCTCCCGTCCCCGGCGGCGGAGGCCGGGAGCCGCGCCCGCTGTCAGGACCTGCGCCTACCGACGGCCCGGCCCGCCCGTGAGTCCGCCCGGGGGTGGTGTCAGCCGGCCAGGTGGGGCGGGAGCGGGGCGGCGTGGACGACCACCAGGCCGGAGACGGCCCGGGTGAGGGCGACGTACAGCCGTCGCAGGCCGGTGCGCTCGTCGGGTTCGCCGGCGACGACGGCGGCCGGCTCGTCGAGCACCACGTAGTCGTACTCCAGGCCCTTGGCGAGCGTCGCGGGCACCAGGGTCAGGCGGGCCGCGGCGGTGGTCTCGGTGCCGGGTTCCAGGTGGGCGAGCCCGGCCTCGTCGAGGGCCGCGGCGAGCTGCG
>NZ_BAAHCA010000455.1:0-3910 GCF_054776295.1 Streptomyces sparsus | reverse complement strand
CGCGCGGGTGTCGGCGCCCGGAGCCGGGCGCGGCGGTGTCAGTTCACCCGTTCCGCGCGGTGCCGGGCACTGCGGAGCCGTACCTCGGCCGGCAGTTCCGCCAGCCCCGCCGAGGCGCGGGCGTTCTCCAGGGTCTCCCGGTGCAGCCGTCGCACGGTGGTGTCCGGTTCCGCGTGCGGCTCCAGCACCAGCTTCATCCGGGCCCGGGGGGCGGAGCGCCGGCCGTTCAGCACGGTCCGGGCCTTGGTGACGCCGGGCATGGACTCGGCCTCCGCCGCGGTGACGTCCTCCACGGCCAGTCCCCGCAGCAGTGCGCTGCCGGTGCCCCCGCTGACCCGCAGCTGGTTGACGCGCCGGCGGCGGGCCTGGGCGAGCAGCCACCACAGGGCGAGTGCCAGCAGCAGGCCCAGCACCCCGAACAGCACCGGCCACCACCAGTCCTCGAACCGCCACTGGGTGCGGTCCGACTCGCTGAGCAGCACCGAGTCGGGGCCCCGCCACGGCCACCGGGACGGCGGGGTGATCCCCCACCGGCTCGGCAGGTCGGCCGCCGCGGCCAGTACGGCCAGGCCGGCGCCCATCAGGGTCAGCCCGGCAAGCCCCAGCAGCAGGCGGTTCACGATCTTCAGCACGGTTGCCCCCTCACCGCTTCGCCGGGCGGCGGACGCGCAGCTTCAGCACCGGCCTGGTCGCCAGTCCGAGCACGTCCACGGCCTCGTCCAGTACGGTCCGCAAGTCCTCGCGGACCTCGTCCAGTTCCCTGAAGTGGGCGAGCACGTCCACCCGGGCCTTGCGGCGCCGGACCTTCACCCGCGCCGACTGCACGCCGGGAACGTCCATGGCCCGGTCGCGCAGGACGTGCGCGGCGGCGCCCCGGTCCAGAGCGGCCCGGGTGCCGGGCTCGCCCCGCATCGTCAGCAGCCGCCGCAGTCCGGGCGTCACCGCGAGCACGAGCAGCCAGCCGCCCAGCAGGACGGCGACGATCGCACCCGCCACCACCCACGGGTCGTCCAGACGTCGCACCGCGAGTTCCTCGGCGAGTTGCCGGCGCCAGGCCATGGCCTCACGTCCGGTGCGCACCGCGGCGAGGTCGTAGAGCAGCAGCCCCGTGGCCGCGAGCACCAGCAGCGAGACCACCGCGGCCGGGATGCGGCGCGCCGACCAGAACCGGCCGGTGCGGGGCTTCGCCTGCGCGGACCCGCCGGGTTCCTCGCGCGGCCGGGCCTCGGTGGCCGGGGCCCGTTCTTCGATGTCGTGGCTCACCGCACTCTCCCCGAGTCGGCTCCCCGCAACTGCGGGGAGTGCAACCGTTCGACCTCGACGACGACCGCCGGAACGCTCATGCCGGCCAGCGTCTCCACCCGGCGGACCACCCGCTCACGGACGGCGTCGCACCGGGCGGAGATGTCGCACGGGTAGTCGAGTTCCACGCCCACCCGGAGCCGGGCGCGCGGCCTGGCCGCCGGGTCGGCGCCGGAGGGCCGACGCACGTCCGCGGTGGCCGACGGGGAGTGCGCCGCGGACTCTCCGGTGCGGCCGGATCTGAGAGCCTCGTGCGCTGCCTGGGCGGCGATCTTCGCCACCACCCGGTCCTCGATCCGAGTCGCCCCGCGTTCCGCGGCGGGCACCTGCGAGACCACAGATCACCGCCGCCGTTCGTCGCCGCGGCCGGGCCGGAACAACGAGGCGACCTCCAGGTCGCCGTCGGCGATCCGACCGGCGACAAATCCGACCGCGCCGAGCGCGGCCACCAGGAGGAAGGCACCGAAGCCGCCGAAGTACCCGGCGAAGCCCAGCGCCATCCCGGTGATCAAGCCGATGACAGCCATACTCATCGTGCGCTCCTTGCCTGTTCTGCTTCGCCGGGTCCGGTCTACCGCAGTTGCGGCTTGTCCGTGTCGTCGGTCTCCTCGTCGTCCTCGTCGTCGGGGAGCTTCACGTCCGCGACGGCGATGTTGACCTCGACCACTTCGAGCCCGGTCATCCGCTCCACGGCGTCGATGACGTTCTCCCGGACGGACTTGGCCACGTCGGCGATGGGCACCCCGTAGTCGACGACGATCTCCAGGTCGAGCGCGGTCTGCACCTCCCCGACCTCGGCCTTGACGCCGCGGGTGACGGACTTGGTGCCACCGGGGACGCGGTCGGTGACGGCGCCGAAGGTGCGCGAGAGGCCGCTGCCCATCGCGTGCACGCCCATGACGTCCCGGGCCGCCATGCCGGCGATCTTCACCACGACGCCGTCGGCGATGCTGGTACGGCCCCGGTCTGCCGGCTTGCCGCCCCCGCGGGGGGTGTTGCCGCCCGACTCGGTGCGCTCGAGCTGGCCTTCTCTGGTGTCGGCGGACGTGTCGGTCATCGCCTTCACTCCTTCTCGTTGATCGGAGTTGGTACATGACGCGGGTTCCACGTGCCCCGGATTTCACGCGGCACGACGACGGATTTCGCGCGCCGGAGCAGAAATCCGGCCCCGGCTCACACTAGGCGAGCGGTGCCTCCCCTGCCCGTGTCCGACTGCCGAACGAGTGACGCGGCACCTCCACGAGGTGCCGTCCTGCCGGGGCGCCCCGGCAGGACGGCCGTGCCTCACTCCCCGACGCCGGCCAGATCCCGCAGCCGGCGCGCCTGCGCGGCCCGCTCCGCGACGCGCTGCTCCTCCAGGTCGCGCTGCCGCGCGCCGCTCAGCAGCGTCTTCGTCTCGATCACCGCGTCCCGGGGGGCCGCCAGCAGTGCCGCGGCCAGATCGGTGACGGCGGAGTCGAGTTCGGCGGCCGGCACCACCAGGTTGGCCAGTCCGACCCGTTCGGCCTCCTCGGCGCGCACGTAGCGGCCGGTGGCGCAGATCTCCAGGGCCCGCGCGTAACCGACGAGGTCGAGCAGCGGCCGGGTGCCGGTGAGATCGGGCACCAGGCCGAGGCTGGTCTCGCGCATGGCGAACTGCACGTCGTCGGCGCACACCCGCAGGTCGCACGCGAGGGCCAGCTGGAATCCGGCCCCGATGGCGTGGCCCTGCACGGCGGCGATGCTGACGACGTCGTTGCGCCGCCACCAGGTGAACGCCTCCTGGTAGCCGGCGATCGTGGCGTCCAGGTCGGCGTCGGAGCCGTGGGCGAGGTCCAGGAACGACGGCTCACCGTCGAAGCCCTCCGGCGTGAACGCCTGGCGGTCGAGCCCGGCGGAGAACGAGGCGCCCTCACCGCGCAGCACCACCACGCGGACGTCGCCCGGCAGCAGCCGGCCCGCCTCGGTCAGGGCCCGCCACATGGCGGGCGACTGGGCGTTGCGCTTGGCGGGGTTGGCAAGCGTGACCGCGGCCACGCCGCCGTCGACGGTGAGCCGCACGCCGTCCTTGTCGAGCAGGGTCACTTGGGCCTCCGGTGGGTGTTCCGCGGTTGGTTTACCGCAGAGTAACCACCCGGCCGGTCCGTGGATCGACCGGGTGGGCACCGCACCGGAGCCGGTGGCCGCTTCAGGACGAGGCAGCCTTCTGGCCCCGCGTCGCACCGCCGCGACCGCGCAGGGTCACGCCGGCTTCGCTGAGCATCCGGTGCACGAATCCGTAGGAGCGGCCGGTTTCCTCGGCCAGCGCCCGGATGCTCGCACCGGAGTCATACTTCTTCTTGAGGTCAGCCGCGAGCTTGTCGCGCGCAGCGCCGGTCACCCGGCTGCCCTTCTTCAGAGTTTCGGCCACCCGTGCCTCCTCGTGGGAAGTGCGCTCTGGACTCTCATGATCACCCCTTCCCTCGCATCTGGCCACCCATTCGGCAAGGTCTCTGCGACAAGCTTGGCCGCCGCGGCCCGTGGTTGACGGGGTGGGGGCCGCACCGGAACGGCGGGCGGCGGACGGCCGCTCGGCCGGGCCGGGCGGAAAACGCGAGGTCAGCCAGGGGGTCGCCGCCCCACGGCCGGC
>NZ_BAAHCA010000454.1:0-3918 GCF_054776295.1 Streptomyces sparsus | reverse complement strand
CCGGACGCGGCCGCGGCGCTCGACGTCCCGCTGGTGGTGGCCACCACCCCGGCCGGAGCCACGGACCCGCTCACCGGCTCGGTGCCCGCCGCCCCCGGCACCCTGTTCGACGTCCTGTACGACCCGTGGCCGACGGCCCTGGCAGCCGCCTGGTCCGACCGCGGCGGCCAGGTGCTGGGCGGACTCGACCTGCTCGTGCACCAGGCGGTGCTCCAGGTCGAGCAGATGACCGGCCACCGTCCTGCCCCGCTGGACGCCATGCGTGCGGCCGGGGAGTCCGCCCTCGCGGCCCGGGCCCGCTGACGACCGGCGTTCCGACTGCTGGACCGCGGTCCGGTGGCCCGCCCCCGGCATGGCAGGATCGGGGGCGAGCACACCGCGCCCGAAATGAGGAGCACCGTTGAGCAGGTTGCGCTGGCTGACCGCGGGGGAGTCGCATGGCCCCGCACTGGTGGCGACGTTGGAGGGGCTGCCCTCCGGAGTGCCGGTCACCACCGACATGGTGGCGGACGCGCTGGCGCGGCGGCGGCTCGGTTACGGCCGTGGGGCGCGGATGAAGTTCGAGCGGGACGAGGTCACGTTCCTCGGTGGTGTGCGGCACGGTCTCACCCTTGGGTCCCCGGTGGCGATCATGGTGGGTAACACCGAGTGGCCCAAGTGGGAGAAGGTGATGGCTGCCGACCCGGTGCCGCAGGAGGAGCTGGCCGAGCTGGCCCGCAACGCGCCGCTGACCCGCCCGAGGCCCGGGCACGCGGACCTGGCCGGGATGCAGAAGTACGGCTTCGACGAGGCCCGCCCGATCCTGGAGCGGGCGTCCGCGAGGGAGACCGCCGCCCGCGTCGCGCTGGGTACCGTGGCCCGCTCCTACCTGGAGCAGACCGCGGGCATCGGGATCGTCAGCCATGTGGTGGAGCTGGGCCGGGCGCGCGCGCCGCAGGGGCAGGTCCCGGTCCCGGCGGACGTCGAACGGCTCGACGCCGACCCGGTGCGCTGCCTGGACGCCGAGGCGAGCCGGGCGATGGTGGCCGAGATCGACCAGGCCCACACCGACGGGGACACGCTCGGCGGTGTCGTGGAGGTCGTCGCGCACGGCGTCCCTGTCGGCCTGGGCTCGCACGTGCACTGGGACCGCCGTCTCGACGCCCGGCTCGCCGCCGCGCTGATGGGCATTCAGGCGATCAAGGGGGTGGAGGTCGGTGACGGGTTCGACCTGGCCCGGGTGCCCGGCTCGAAGGCGCACGACGAGATCCACCGCACCGACGAGGGCATCCGCCGCGCCTCGGGGCGCTCCGGCGGTACCGAGGGCGGGTTGAGCACCGGTGAGCTGCTGCGGGTGCGGGCGGCGATGAAGCCCATCGCGACCGTGCCCAGGGCGCTGGCCACCATCGACGTGCAGTCCGGTGAGGCGGCCAAGGCCCACCACCAGCGTTCGGACGTGTGCGCGGTGCCGGCGGCGGGCATCGTCGCCGAGGCCATGGTGGCCCTGGTGCTGGCGGACGCCGTCGCGGAGAAGTTCGGCGGCGACAGCGTGAGCGAGACCCGGCGCAACGTGCGCGGCTACCTCGACAACCTGGCGATCCGTTGAGCGGGCCGGCGGTCATCCTGGTCGGCCCGATGGGCGTCGGCAAGACCACGGTGGGACGGGTGCTGGCCGAACGGCTGGGCACCACCTGCCGGGACACCGACACCGACATCGTGGAGCGGGCCGGCAAGCCGGTCGCGGACATCTTCATCGACGACGGTGAGCAGCGTTTCCGGGAGCTGGAGCGCGAGGCGGTGCGGACCGCCGTCACCGAGCACACCGGTGTACTGGCGCTGGGCGGCGGCGCGGTGCTGTCCGCGCAGACCCGGCGGCTGCTCGCCGGTCGGCCGGTGGTGCTGCTGGAGATGGGCGTCGCCGAGGCCATCCGACGGGTCGGCCTGGACGCCCCGCGCCCGCTGCTGACCGTCAATCCGCGGCAGCGCTGGCGCCAGCTGATGGAGGAACGCCGCCCGCTGTACGCGGAGGTCGCGCGCGTCCAGGTCAGCACCGAGAACCGCACCCCCGACGAGGTCGCCGACGAGATCCTCGACGCCCTGGAGCTGAAGAAGTCATGACATCGCACCCGACCGGGTCGCCCACCCGCATCACCGTCGGCGGCAGCGCCGGCACCGAGCCCTACGACGTGCTCATCGGCCGTCAGCTGCTGGACGAGCTGCCCGCCCTGATCGGCCCCCGCGCCCAGCGCGTCGCGGTGCTGCACCCCGAGGCGCTCGCCGAGACCGGCGAGGTACTGCGCGAGGACCTCGCCGCCCAGGGCTACGAGGCGATCGCCGTCCAGCTGCCCAACGCCGAGGAGTCCAAGACGGCCGAGGTCGCCGCCTACTGCTGGAAGGCGCTGGGCCAGACCGGGTTCACCCGCACCGACGTCATCGTGGGCGTCGGGGGCGGGGCGACCACCGACCTCGCCGGGTTCGTCGCCGCGACCTGGCTGCGCGGGGTGCGCTGGATCGCGGTGCCCACCACCGTGCTGGGCATGGTCGACGCCGCAGTGGGTGGCAAGACCGGCATCAACACCGCGGAGGGCAAGAACCTGGTCGGTGCGTTCCACCCGCCGGCCGGGGTGCTGTGCGACCTGGCCGCGCTCGACTCGCTGCCCGTGCACGACTACGTCAGCGGGCTGGCCGAGGTCATCAAGGCCGGTTTCATCGCCGACCCGGTCATTCTCGACCTCATCGAAGGCGACCCGGCCGGGGCCCGCATCCCCCAGGGTCCGCACACCGGCGAGCTGATCGAGCGGTCTATCCGCGTCAAGGCCGAGGTGGTGGCCGACGACCTCAAGGAGTCGGGGCGCCGCGAGATCCTCAACTACGGTCACACCCTGGCGCACGCGATCGAGAAGAACGAGCGCTACAACTGGCGGCACGGCGCCGCCGTCGCCGTCGGAATGGTCTTCGCCGCCGAACTGGGCCGCATCGCGGGGCGGTTGGACGACGCCACCGCCGACCGGCACCGCGAACTCCTCCAGGCGGTCGGACTGCCCGTCACCTACCGCGGCGACCAGTGGCCCAAGCTGCTGGACACCATGAAGGTCGACAAGAAGACCCGCGGCGACCGACTGCGGTTCATCGTCCTCGACGGCCTCGCCCGCCCCGCCGTCCTGGAAGGCCCCGACCCGGCCATGCTGCTCGCCGCACACGCCGAGATCGCCGCATGACCACCAGCACCCGCCGCCGGGTACTCGTACTCAACGGGCCCAACCTGGGCCGGCTGGGCTCCCGCGAGCCGGACGTGTACGGCACCACCTCCTACGCCGGCCTGGTGGCGGCCTGCACCGAACTCGGCGCCGAACTGGGCTTCGACGTCGAGGTCCGTGAGACGAACCACGAGGGCGAACTCATCGGCTGGCTGCACGAGGCCGCCGACGGACGGCTGCCTGTGGTGCTCAACCCGGGCGCGTTCACGCACTACTCGTACGGGATGCGGGACGCCGCCGCCCAGCGCACCGCGCCGCTCATCGAGGTGCACCTCTCCAACCCCCACGCCCGCGAGGAGTTCCGGCACCTCTCGGTGGTCGCCGCGGTCGCCACCGGTACCGTCGCGGGCTTCGGCATCGGCTCCTACCGGCTCGCCCTGCGGGCACTCGCCGACGAGCTCGACGACTGACCGCACCCGTCGGGCACCCGACGGCACGGTGGCCCGTTCATACTGGTGGCGGCCCGGGACGGTACCGTTCGTCAGCGACAGAACGCCGTCCGGCGCCGCCGACAGGCCCGAGTGAACGGAGTGGGGACCGGATGCAGCACTACGGGGCGCACCCGCCCGTCCCACCGGGGCGCCCGCCGCACCCCGCCCAGCCGCCCGCACCCCCGGGCTGGAACGTGAGCGCACCGCCCGGTGCCCAGGCCCCGGAACCGACCGGACAGCTGCGGCTGCCG
>NZ_BAAHCA010000453.1:0-3920 GCF_054776295.1 Streptomyces sparsus | reverse complement strand
CCTGGAACGGGCACGGTGGCCCGGGGGGCCCGGCGCATCCCGCGGGTGCGGCGGGCACGGAACCCGTGCCGCCGTTGCTGCACCGCGTGGATGGCGTGGTCCGGCAGGCGGAGGTGGCACCGCTGGTGGCGCCGCCCGCCCGCGGCTCACTCGCGGACCTCCCCTTCGACAACGCCGCCGAGGCCCCCACCGACGTCGTCTTCAGCCGCGAGCAGGACAACGGCGACTGGCGGGACGTGACCAGCGCCGAGTTCGCCGACGAGGTGCTGGCCACCGCCCGCGGCCTGCTCGCCTCGGGACTGCGCCCCGGCGACCGCCTGGGCATCATGGCCCGCACCTGCTACGAGTGGACCCTGCTGGACTTCGCCGGCTGGGCCGCTGGACTGATCACCGTGCCGCTCTATCCGACCTCCTCCGCGGCCCAGACCCGCTGGATCCTCCAGGACGCCGGAGTGGCCGCCGTCGTGGTCGAGGACGTGGTGGGCGTCCGGCTGGTCAGCGGCATCCGCGGTGACCTGCCGGGCCTACGTGACCTGTGGCAACTCGACAACGGAGCCGTCAGCCAACTGGTGGCCAAGGGGCGGCAGATACCGGACGCGCTCGTCACCGAGCGGCGGGCGCTGCTCGGCCCCGACAGCGTCGCCACCCTCATCTACACCTCCGGCACCACCGGGCAGCCGAAGGGCTGCGTCCTCACCCACGGCAACTTCCTCGCCGAGGTCGACAACTGCGTCGCACTGCTGCACCCGGTGTTCCGCTCGGTCAGCGACGAACCCGCCTCCACGCTGCTCTTCCTGCCGCTCGCCCACGTCTTCGGCCGCATGGTCGCCATCGGCTGCCTGCGCGCCCGGGTACGGCTCGGGCACGCGCCGAGCATCCAGACCGACGAACTGCTCGCCGACCTCGCCGCCTTCCGGCCGACCTTCCTGCTGGCCATCCCCTACGTCCTGGAGAAGGTCTACAACACCGGCCGGGCCACCGCGGAGAACATGCGCAAGGCCGGCTCCTTCGACCGGGCCGCGAAGATCGCCGTCCGCTACGGCGAGGCCCGGGAACAGGGCCGCAACGGCGACGGCAAGGGCCCGGGCACCCTGCTGCGGGCCGCCCGCGGCCTCTACGACCCGCTCGTCTACCGGCGGCTGCGCGCCGCACTCGGCGGCCGGGTCCGGCACGTCATCTGCGGCGGCTCGCCCCTGGGACAGCGGCTCGGCGCCTTCTACGCCGGCGCCGGCATCGAGGTCTTCGAGGGCTACGGGCTGACCGAGACCACCGCCGCGTCCACCGTCACCCCTCCGCTGCGGCCGAAGCTCGGCACCGTCGGCTGGCCGGTGCCCGGCACGGCCGTGCGCATCGCGCCGGACGGTGAGGTGCTGCTCCGGGGCCGCCACGTCTTCGGCGGCTACTGGGACTGCGACAGCGGGCAGGTCGTTCCGGCGACCGACAGTGAAGGCTGGTTCGCCACCGGTGACCTGGGACAGCTGGACGACGAGGGCTACCTGACCATCACCGGCCGCAAGAAGGACCTCATCGTCACCTCCAGCGGCAAGAACATCGCGCCCGCCCCGCTGGAGGACTGGCTGCGCGGCCACCCGCTGATCAACCAGTGCCTGGTCATCGGCGACAACCGCCCCCACCTGACGGCGCTGCTCACCCTGGAACCGGAGGGCCTCGCCCACTGGCGGCACATGCACCGCAAGACGGACGTACCGATCGAGGAACTCGTCCGCGACGGTGAGCTGTTGCACAACCTCCAGCAGGCGGTGAACGAGGCCAACCGGCTCGTCTCCCGGGCCGAGTCCATCCGCGGCTTCGCCGTGCTGCCCGAGGACTTCACCGAGGCCGGCGGTCACCTCACCCCCTCGTTGAAACTGCGCCGGGCAGCCATCGTCCGCGACTACGCCCGGGAGATCGACGCACTGTACGAGTAGCGGTGCTGGTAGGGGGGGTGGTGGTGCGGATGGCAGTGCGGGCCGCCGTACGGGTAGTGGGGTGGTGAGGGGCGGGACCTGCACTGATCGCCGATGTCCCCGGGTCGGGACGAAACCGTGCCAAAGGTGCGTACCGGGTGCGCGGCGTTAGGCTGGAAGGGTCAAGTACCGTCTCCTGCGGGCGGCCCCGCGGGTGCCCGGGACCGGGCGCCCGCGCCGCACGGAAACCCGCAGGCCGCCCGACGAGGCAGGGAGCACGCGATGACCTCCGCCGCCCACCGGACACACGATTCGCACAGCCACGAGCACGGTCCCGCCTGCGGCCACCAGCAGGTGGAGCACGGGGACCACGTCGAGTACGCGCACGACGGTCACCTGCACCGCGCGCACGACGACCACTGGGACGAGTGCGAACCCGACGCCCACCGCGAGCACACCGCGCACGAGCACCAGCACGGGGAGGGTTGCGGACACGTATCCGTCCCGCACGGCGACCACACCGACTACGTGCACGACGGCCACCGGCACGCCCCGCACGACGGCCACTGGGACGAGCACTGAGACCACCCCGGGGCGGCCGGATCCGGCGCCCGAGGGGTGGTTGTTCGGGACTGGGGTGGTCGCGTGCTTGGGGTTGTGGTCGCGCGGCTGGTGACTTGGGCGGTCCGCCGGCCGCCCAAGTCGCGTCAGCCGTCCCGGAAGCGGTCGGCGAGCCAGGCGATGGCCAGGGGCGAACCGGCCACCGCGCCCGTCACGTGCTGCAACGGCAGTGCGGTGAACGTGACGTCGGCGCCACGAGAGCGCCACTCGTCCCGCAGGCCGGTGCCGGACCGGTAGGGGATCAGCGGGTCGGCGGCCCCGTGGTAGAGAAAGACCGGTGCCGACGGCGCGGTCCGGCCCAGCCGCGACTCGTCGAGGCGGCGCACCCAGTCGGGCTGCTTCAGCGGATCGGTGTGGGTGATGTCGCTGATCCGGCCGAAAGGCCAGGTGCCGGACGCCACCTCCACACACTGGTTCTCGGCGAACTCGCGCCGCAACTTGCCCCGCGCGTTGAGGTACTTGTCCAGGTCCAGCTCGGGGAACGCCGCGTCCTGCCCGACCGCCGCCATGGCGACGAGCCCGGCCCCGGCCCGGCCCTCGTTGAACTCGGCCACCTCGATCAGGTCACGCGGCACGCCGCCGGTCGCGGTGCCCCTGACGTGCAACTCGGGCGCGTAGCGGGCGTGCAGTTCGGCGGCCCAACTGGACGCCTGCCCGCCCTGCGAGTAGCCCATGATGCCGACCGGCGCGTCCGCGGACAGCCCGGCCTCCGGCAGCCGCATCGCGGCGCGGGCCGCGTCGAGCAGGGCGTGTCCGGCGGACCGGCCCACGGTGTAGGTGTGCGTGCCCGGAGTGCCGAGCCCCTCGTAGTCGGTGACGGCCACGGCCCAACCGCGTGACAGGGCCTGCTGGATCAGTGGCCCCTCCTTCGTGCGGCCGGTGGGAAAGGTGCGGGAGGGCGCGCACTTGTCGGCCAGCCCGACCGTGCCGACGGCGTAGGTGATCAGCGGGCGGCTGCCGGGATGTGCCTCGCGGGGCACGATGACCGTGCCGGAGACGACGTTGGGCCGGCCGTCGGCCGTCGTCGAGCGGTAGTGGATCTTCCAGGACCGAGCGGTCGAGGGGGTCAGCCGGCTCGGCATGAACCGCTGCGCCCGGACGCTCACCAGGTCACCGGGCCGATGCCCGGGCGCGACGCGCGAGGCGGAGCCGTGCGGGGAGGCGGAGCCATGCAGGGAAGCGGAACTGTGCAGGGAAGCGGAACCGTACGGGGAGGCGGAACTGTGCAGGGAAGCGGAACCGTACGGGGAGGCGGAACCGGTGCTCTGCGCGGCCGGACTGTTCCGGGAGGCGGAACCGGCGTCGGTGGCGGGGGCGACGTCCGGTGCGGGTGCGGGTGCGGGTGCGGGTGCGGGTGCGGGTGCGGCCTGCGCGGTGTGGGTGCCGGCCGGC
>NZ_BAAHCA010000452.1:0-3921 GCF_054776295.1 Streptomyces sparsus | reverse complement strand
GCAGCGGCGACGGCGGCCACCGCGACCGTGCCGGTGGCCACCGCCTCCGCGTCGAGCCACATCCGGGAGCAGAGCGCGGTGACGACGGCCAACAGCACACTCGCGGTACCGGCCGTCCACACCCGTGTGCGCTCGCCCCAGCGCCAGCCGCGGACGTCGAGGTTCTCGGCCACCTCGTCGGTGACGTCGTGCACGACGGGCGCGGCCGGCGTCTCCTGCTCGCGGACCAGGCGCAGCACGGCGCCGTCCATGATGTTCGCCGAGGCCAGCGTGTCCTCCTGCGCGAGGACCGAGCCGTCGGGCGTCACCAGGCGGCGCAGCATCGGCTTGGCGGCGACGCGGTCGCCGAGCATGCGCAGGATGTCCGGCAGCAGCTCGCCCACCGGTTCGTCCGCGGGCAGCACCAGGTCGATGCGGCGGTGGTCCCCCACCAGCGTCACCCGGCTCAGCCCGGTGCGCTGACCGGTCGAAGTCACCATGCCCCCGTCGCCCCCGCTGTCGTCGTGCCGTCCCCGGCCGCGAAGTGCTGGGCGGCGCCCTGTGGGACGGTGAGGTGCTGGGCCGCGCCGTCGGGGAGCGGGGCGGAGAGTCCGCCGTCGCTCATCCGGTCCGAGATGAAGGACCAGCCCACACAGCCGGCGCAGAGCACCGCCGCCAACGCGACCCCGCCGAACATCTTGCCGAAGTTCTCGTCGAGGGTGCGGCGGATGCGCTCCGGCCCGAACAGCAGCGCGTCCCGCAGACGGCGTCGCCGCACCGCCACCGACTCCAGCAACTGGCTGTCGTAGTCCCGCGCCATCGGCTCCCCCTCCTGCCCTGATGCGCTCGACAGTCACCATACGACGCAGGGCCCGCCGCCGGTCCCCCGGTACGCACGTCGGTTCGGTGGGCGGTGGTGGGGTCGGTGGCGCGGGTGGCGTTGTGGTGCCGGGGTCAGGAGCGTTGCTGCCGACGGACCACGACGGAACGGAACAGCTTGTCGTGCAGGCACTGCTGGAACGGCTTGTCCCAGCAGCACCACAGCGAGTTGAGCATGCCGATGACCGGCAGACCGGCCGTCACCACCCAGAACAGCTCGCGTCCGGTGGCCTGCCAGAATCCCAACCGCTCGCCGTCCGCAGGCCGGGCGACCCGGATGCCGCAGGCGAGTTTGCCGAGCGTCCAACCGAAGCGGGCCATCGGCAAGGCGAAGTACAGCGACACCGACACCGGGATCCACATGCCGATCAGCGCCTGCGGCAGAGCACTGTCGGTGGTGTCGATCCACATGGAGAGCGGCAGGATCCCGACCAGCAGGAGGAGGTACCAGAGCACCACGTCGATCACCCGCGCCCCGAGCCGCGCCCCCTGGTTGGCGAGCGCCCATGACGGCGGCCCCACCGGCGGCACTCCGTACCCGGGAGGCGGCTGCACCCCTGCCCACGCCCCGGCGTGCGGGTGACCGCCGCCCTGCGGGTATCCGGGGGGCTGCACATATGCCGGGGGCGTCGGGTAGGCGACCTGCGGGTACGCGACGACCTGTGGATACGTGACGGCTTGCGGGTACGTGACGGCATGCGGGTAACCAGGCGGCGGGTGGGCCGCGTTGGTGCCCTGCGGGTAACCGGGCTGCGGTGGGCCGGCGTTGGAGCCGAGCGGATGACCGGAGTCCGAGTTCTGCGGATAGGTCGGGGCGCCGTTCGGGAAGCTGTAGGGAGCGGCCGACTGACCGTACGGCGGTGGCCCGGAAGCGTACGGCCCACCGGACGCGGGCGACGCGTACGCAGCACCGGGCGCGGGCGACGGGGGCGCGGCACCGGTTGCCTGCTGCGGGTAGCCGTACGGGGTCGGCGGTCCCTGGGGCGTGGGCGGGGCTTCACCGTCCCCGGGCTGCTGCGGTGACGGCGGGGTCGGGGTGGGCAACGTCGCTCCTGAGATCCGCGGAATATGCGCCCACCGCGCGATGCGGCACGGGCCCGACAACTGTAGGGAACGGCCCGGTCGGCCCCACCACCCTCTACCGGTCCGCGCACGCCGCCGAGAGAGCACCACAGCCCCTGTGCCTGCCGCCCGACCCGGCGCGGACGTGGACGTGGACGTGGACCACCGTCAGCCGGGGCCCATCAGGTGGGGAACTCCCCCAGCCAGGTGCCCTGGACCAGGTGCTTGGGGAGGTACTCCGACTCCACCTCGATGGGGAAACCCGCGTCCTTCGCCAGACACGTCATCGCCAGCGGGCCGAGCGCGATGGCGCCGTCCAGGCTGGTTGCCCGCTCCTCGTCCGCAGTCCAATACTCCTTGTGCAGCTCCAGAGCCTGCTTCAGCGCCTCGTTGAAACCGGCGTGATCCTGTCGGAAATACCGGTAGAAGAGATTAAGCGGCGGATACAGGATCTTCAGCATCAACTCACGACTCGCCACCCGCGCGACAGACGGATCCGTCCCCTCGAAAGCAGCCGTGAACTTGTCGCCGAAGTCAGGGCCTTCCTGCCAGTACGTCTGGAGCGCGTCCACCCAGTGGTAGGCGTACTCGTCGTACACGACGCTCGACTGCCGCAGCAGTGGGATCGGCACGTGACTCAGACGTGTCATTCTGTCCAACTCGCGGCAGACGATGGCCAGGTAATAGGAGGTCAGCCAGTTACCGGCATCCACGAAGTGCTGTGGGCCGGTCGCGGGAATGTCGCGTACCTTGTCGGCGATCCGGCACTGCACCGAACCGTCAGCCTGTACCCCGGCCTCGAACAGTGCAGATCCCACCTGCATCGCCGAAACGCATGCCTCCCACGTCTCCAGCATCGCTGCTCGCGGATCAGCAACGCAGCGCACTTCCAAGTCGGTGACAGCAGCACTCAGGGACATTCCGAAAGAGCGCGGATGCTCCTCCAGGGAATCAACACTTTCCACAGCATCAGTATGCACACCCTCGATCGCCCGCTCGATGTTCTCCACTGGAAACGAATGCCGCGCCACCATCACTACCATCTTGCCCCACTAGCTGATGTCGAACTTCTTCATTTTGTAGCCATTGTAATGAGGCCCGTCCGGCCTGGCGTTCACCAGGACGTAGTCGACCTTATCGGCGTCAAGAGCCTTGCGCAGCTCTCGGGCGAGTTCGACCTCGTCGGGAGCGGTGAGGGTCCTCTTGCGCATTTCTGCAAGGATCGTCTCGAAGTACTCCCGCGTGCCCTGCATCACGCGACCACTCCCCAGACCCTGGCGATCGCCGAGCTGGGCCCGAGTCGAGCCCTTGGCCTCGACCACCACATAACGTCCGTCCGGGCCCTTCCATATCTGGTCGAAGCGGTTGTTGCCGGTAGCCCGGTTGTCGACACGGCTGTAGTCGGGGTAATGGTCGGGCATGGCATGGTACTCGGCGGCGTAGTCACCGAGTGTTTCGCTGTTCCGGTTGGAAGCCGCGTGCTTGGGGCTGTGGTCGGCTTGGGCGCGTTCCACTGCCTCGGCGTTAGCAGGCGACGAGTCGGCCTCGTATGCCTTCCGAGCATCCTCGAGTACATCTTCGGCCGCCTGGTCGGCGTTGATGGCCGCCTGTCGGCTGGCGGCGGCGTCATCCAACCGGCTGACGTGCTCCGGCCGCACGGAGGCACGGTCGCCCAGTACACCCGTCTCATCCAGGTACCGGGGCGGGGCTGCCGGCGGTACGTCGCTGGCTGCCATCCATTTGCTGTTCGCCTCATCCCACTTGAGCTGCGGCAGCGGGTCGCCGAAGTCGTCGAGCATCTCCACACTGCGACGGCGCCCGTCGTTGAAGTAGTGCTGCTCGAGCCACACGCGGTCCGGCGCGTTCGCCAGGTCGACCTGGTGGCGGACGATCTCCTTCGGGGTCATGCCGCTGCGGTCCGTCGGCAGCGGGGTGGCGTCGTCTCCCGTGCGGCCGGCGGCCGGGGCGGCACCGGGGTCGTCGGGCAGCGCACCCGCGCCG
>NZ_BAAHCA010000451.1:0-3924 GCF_054776295.1 Streptomyces sparsus | reverse complement strand
CGGGGCCGTCGGCGGACCGGGCCCGCCGCTCGCGGCGCCGCCGCAGGAACCGGCGGACCCGGTCGGCGAGAAGGACCACCACCACCGCGCCGAGTACCAGCAGCACCGCCGCGACGATCGCGGCGGCCAGCGGGTGGAAGATCGCGAACGTGACGACCGCGGCGACGCCCACGTCCTCCAGCAGGCTCACCACGATGTTGCTGGCGGGCTCGGGTGAGCTGTTGACCGCCATCCGGGTGCCGGCCTTGACCAGGTGGCTCAGCAGAGCGGTGGTGCCGCCCACCGCGCCGGCGGCGAGCTGCGACAGCGAGCCGTCCTCCCCGGCCAGCAGGGCCGCCACCACGCCGCCGGAGAGCGGCCGGACCACCGTGTGCACCGAGTCCCAGAGCGAGTCCACGTACGGCACCTTGTCGGCCACCGCCTCGACGAGGAACAGCACCCCCGCGGCGATCAGCACGTCGGGCCGCTGCAGCGCCTGGGGCACGTCGTCGGAGAGCCCGGTGGCGCCGAAGAAGCCGAGCAGCAGTACCACGGCGTAGGCGTTGATGCCGCTCGCCCAGCCGCTGGTGAAGACCAGGGGGAGTACGGACATGCGGGCGATCGTAACGCGTGGGCCCGGAGGCTCACGGATGAGTAGCCGTACTCACCAAGGGCGTTGAGTAGCCGCACGGATGGGTGCCGGCCGGCCGGAACGGCAGAGTGTGGAGCACCGGGAGGCCGGGGCGCCGCACCGCCGACACGGGGCGGCGGAGCGGCGCGACAGCCTTCCGGAGGGGGAGACCGTACGGGGGTACGGGGGATGCGGGGGGACGGGTCCGGGCGGTTCCGGTGGCTGCGGCTACCGGGGCCGCCCGTGGCCTGCCACCCGGCCCTGGAGCAGCAGGGACAGGGCCGCGTGCACCTCGTCCAGCGAGCGGTCCGGCTGGAACGACTGCCAGTCCAGTGCCGCCACCAGGACCATGCCCACCAGTGCCGCCGCAGTGAGCTTGACGTCGATCTCCGGGCTCAGCTCACCCTCGGCCACTCCCGCGCGCAGCGCGTCCTCCACCACGGACACCGCCTGCTCGCGCACCACCAGCAGCGTCGACTGCCAGGTCCGGTTGGTCCGCCACAGCTCGGCGACGTAGAGCTGTGTGAAGGCCGGGTAGCGGTCGATGAACACCAGGCCCGCCCGGATCATGGCGTCCAGCTCGTCGACCCGGCTGCCGCCCGCGGCGGCCGTGCGTTCGCCGGCCTGCCGCAGCTCCGCAGTGAGCAGTTCCACGCCGTGCCGCAGCAACTCCTCGAACAGCTCGTTCTTGCTCGCGAAGTTGTAGTAGACGGTGCCCTTCGCGACGCCGGCCCGCTCCGCGATCTGCTCGACCGTGGTGGACGAGAAGCCCTGCTCCGCGATGAGGGTCACCGCCGCCTCGTACAGCTTCTGCCGGGTCGCGTCCCGGCGGGTGCCGCCCGCACCGCTCGTCGCGCCCGCACCGCTCGTCCTGCTCGTGCCGCTTTTCATGTACACGATTGTCCCCTCACAGGCTGAGCTCCGGGTGCAGGCGCTTCAGGGTCCACACCGAGCTTCGACGTGCGGTCCACGCGGTCAGCGCCAGGGCGCCCGCCGTGTAGCCCGCCAGTACCGCGCACGCCCGCCACACGGGCCACAGCTCACCGCCGGTGATCAGGTGCCGCAGCCCCTCCACGACGTACGTCATCGGCAGCAGCGGGTGCAGCACGTTGAAGAAGTCCGGGCTGGTCTGCACCGGGTAGGTGCCCCCCGCGGAGGTGAGCTGCAGCATCAGCAGTGCCAGCACCAGGATGCGGCCGGCCGGACCGAACCGGGCGTTGAGCCACTGGATGACGGCCGCGAAGCAGACCGTGACCAGCACCAGGAAGGCGATGGTGCCGCCCGTCCGCGCCGGCTCCAGGCCGAGGCCCGGTGCCCAGCGCAGCACCGCGAGCAGTGCCCCCACCTGGAGCACTCCGATGCCGGCCACCGGCAGCCACCCGGCCAGCGCGGTGCGCCACGCCGGGGCACCCGCGGCGAGCGCGCGCCGGTTGAGCGGCGGCAGCAGCATGTAGGCGACCATTGCCCCGACCCACAGCGACAGGGGGATGAAGTAGGGCGCGAAGCCCGTCCCGTAGTTGGGGGCCGCGTGCGTCTTGCCGGAGTTGAGCTGCACGGGGTCGGCCATGACCGTGCTGCGCTCGGCCCGTTCGTCCTTGCCGTAGTCCGGGATGCGCTCCACACCGTCGTGCAGGCCCTCGGAGAGGTCGCCGGAGCCGTCGGCCAGTTTGAACATGCCGCCGTTGAGCGACTTCGCACCGGAACTGAGCCGGCCGAGCCCCTCGTCGAGCTGCCGGGCGCCGTCCTCGGCCGAGCCGAGGCCGGTCTTGAGCCTGCCCATGCCGGTGTGCACCCGCTGGGCCCCCTTGTTGAGCGCGTTCACCTCGGTGACCGCGGCCGTCAGGTCGTCGTCCAGCCGGGGCGCCTTCTTCTGCACCTTCAGTGCCATGGTCCGCAGGGTGCCGAGGTCCTTCTCCAGCCGGTCCAGGCTCGTGCCGTCCCGCACCTTGCGGTCGGCGGCCTCCGCCGCGTCGGCCGCCGACCGGCTGGCGTCGACGTGCCGGCGCAGCGCCTCGCAGTCGACCGGGGACTCGGGCGGCGCGTTCTCGCCGCACAGCGCGGTGTCCAGCTTCTCGGCACCGTCGGCGGCACCGCGGGCGAGTCCGGCCGCCTTGGCCGATTCCTCCGGCAGGGTGCGCACGTGGCCGCGGGCCGTCTTCGCCACCTCCGCGACGTCGCCGGCGACGGTGGCGATGTCGTCGCCATCCACCCGGGCCGTGAGCGGGTCCACCGCGTCGGCCAGTGCGTTCACCTTGTCGGCCAGCGCACGGGTGCCGTCGGCGATCTTCTTGGTGCCCTTCCGGAGGTCACCGGCTCCGCCGTCGAGCTTCGTGAGGCCGTCGCTCAGGCTCTTGCTCGCGTTCTTCGCGTCGGACGAGCGGTCGGCCAGTTCGCCGGTGCCCTTCCTGGCGTCGCCGATGCCGTTCTTCAGCTCGTCGGCGCCCTCGGCAGCCTGCTTCGTCGCGTCGTGGATGGACGAGAACGACACGAAGATCCGGTCGTAGAAGCCGCGGGAGGTCTTCGCGGACGCCGCGGCCCGCACGTCGGCGAAGACCGTCCGGGATATCTGCCCGACGATGTAGTTGCTGGCGTCGTTCGTGCGCACCCTGAGCGCGCCGCTCTCCGGATCGTCGCCCGAGCTGGAGGCGACCTTGCTGCTGAAGTCCGAGGGGATGGTCAGCGAGAGGTAGTACCGGCCGTCCTCGACGCCCTCCCGGGCGTCGGCCGCCGAGGTGCGGTGCCAGTCGAAGGTGTCGCTGTCCAGCAGGCCCTTCGCCAGGTCCCGGCCGGCGTTGATCCTCTCCGGCCCGCCGTCCCCACCGCCCTCACCCCGGCCGTCCTTCGCAGTGGTGCCGGAGCTGCCGGTGCTGCCAGGGCTGCCGGTGTCGGCCGGGCCTTCGGGGACGGTGGCGCCGCGGTCCTCGTTGACGAGGGCCACCGGGATGCGGTCCAGGCGGTCGTACGGGTCCCAGAAGGACCACAGGTACAGCGCCCCGTAGAGCAGCGGCAGCAGCAGCATCGCCGCCAGCGCGGCCCGGGGCAGCCTCCCCCTGCCGAACCGCTTCAGCTCAAGCGCGGCGAGCCTCGGCGAGCGCATCGTCGTCCCCCTCCGTGTCAGCGCCGGTACCGGCGTCCGTGCCGGTGTCCGTCTCGGTGTCCGTGGTGTCGTCGGCGTGTGTGCTGGCCTCGGTGCCGGCGGCAGTGGTGGTGGTCCGGGCGCCGGGGTGGTCCGTTCCTGCGTCCGGGTCGGCTGCGCCCGGGTCGGCTGCGCCGGGTGGGGGCGTCGCCTTCTCGCGGTCCTCCCGCGGATCCGG
>NZ_BAAHCA010000450.1:0-3929 GCF_054776295.1 Streptomyces sparsus | reverse complement strand
GCCTCCGACCCTGCCAGGCGGGGGCGTCGGCGGCTGTACCGGTCGCATACCCGGGCCGGCAGGGTCGCCGGCCCGGGACGCCTGCGGGGCTACCGCTTGGGCCAGAAGCTGTAGTCGACGTCGACGTGGGTGTTGATGCGGGGCTGCTGTCCGCCGCCGCCCCGCTCGTCCTTCCAGGCCGCGTTCCACCACACGTTGTGGCGGAAGGTGCCGGCCAGCGACGGCACCCGGTCCACCGGCCCCCGGTAGTCCCAGAGTTGCTGCCAGCGGTTGCGGGTCTTGTCGTAGAGGTAGAAGTTCACGCCGGTGTCGTGCCAGTGGAAGGCGTAGTCCCAGTAGCCCTTCCCGGAGTCGAAGCCGGGGATCGCGGGCAGCGTCGACGGGTTGTGCTCACCGGGATAGGAGGTGCCGCAACTGGGCTGCTCGAACGACTCCTTGTAGCAGGCCGAGCGGATGATGCGACCGGTGCTCAGGTCGATGCTCCGGTTGACCTTGCGCATCCGCTCGCCGCCGGGCGCCGAGGGCGGCTGGTAGTCCGTGTACAGCGTGAGGTGGATGACGTTCGGCTCGCTGCACAGGAACTCGATGTCGATCTCGCTGTTGTCCTCGATGCCGTTGCCGTTCCGGTCGCCCTTGTCCTTGTAGTAGGTGAACAGCCCGGTCTTCACCCCGGCATCGGGCTGACCGGTGCAGTCGGCGGCCCGCATCCGCGCGCCGTACCAGCCTTTCCCGGTCAGGTTCCGGGCGCCCACCTCGGCGCCGCCGTCCGGTGTCTGCTGCGCGCCGGCCGGCAGGGTCAGGCGCAGACCGCTGTCGCCGTCGCCTCCGGGAAGCCGGATCGGGGCGACGATCCGCTCGGGGTGGTGCGGGATCAGCCAGTCCTGCTGCCAGCTCGGGTCCTGCCAGTCCTGCTGGGCGGGGCGGGGCGCGTCCTGCGGCAGAGGCGGAGGGGGCGGCAGGGCGGACGCCGGCGAGGCCAGCGCGAACGCGGCGGCCAGGGTTCCGGTGAGGGCGCCGCCGAACAGGGTGCGACGGCGACGACGCGGTGGTCGGGGGAGTGTGGGGGGTTGTGGCATGGAACGGTCTCCTCGTTGGGGGGCGGGCCGGCCGGGGCACCCGGCCGGACACCGGTTCTGGGAGCGCTCTCAGTAAAGTCCTCCGGAGCGCAGTGGTAAAGACCAGTGCGCGAAACCGCTCCAAGGAGGCCACCCGGCAGCACACCCGGTGGCCTGCGCGCCGGTCGCCGGAGCGGCGGTAACCTGGGGTTCCGTGGTGGGCGACGTCCGCCGCACGGTGGTGGGGCCCGCCGTACCCGAACCGCGGCGAGCACGCCGCCAACGGTCCCTGCTTGCGGAGAAGCGCGCCCGGTGCGGCGTCCGTCGAGTAGGAGGTATGCCGGTGAACACTCCCCGGCCTCCCGCAGGAGAGTCCGCCGAACCGGACGACGACCCGTCCGTCCCGGCCCTCCGCGAGTCGACGCTGGGCCGGCAGTCACCGGTCCTGGCGGCGGTCGCCGTGGGCGGCGGCCTCGGCGCCGCGGCACGGTACGCGGCGACGCTCTGGTGGCCGAACGCGCCCACCGGCTTTCCCGTGTCGCTGCTCGCGGTGAACGTCGCCGGGTGCGCGGCGATCGGCGTGTTCATGGTGCTGGTCAGCGAGGTGTGGACGTCGCACCGGCTGCTGCGGCCGTTCGTCGGTACCGGCGTGCTCGGCGGCTTCACCACGTTCTCCGCCTACGCCGAGAACGTCGATCACCTCCTGTCGGAGCGCTCCGCGGTCGCCGGCGTCACCTACCTGGGCCTGACGCTCGTCGCGGCGCTGGCAGCGGTCTGGAGCGCGGCGGCGGTGACCCGCGGGTTGCTCCTGCGCGGACGACGGAGGCAGGGGTGAACTGGCTGCTGGTGGTGCTGGGCGCGATGGTCGGTGCGCCGCTGCGCTACCTGACCGACCGTGCCGTGCAGCGTCGGCACGACTCCGTGTTCCCGTGGGGCACGCTCACGGTCAACGTGGCCGGCTGCGCCGGCGCCGGACTGGTCGCCGGCGCGGTGGCCGCGGGCTCGGTCGGCCCTCCGATCGCCCTGCTGCTGGGCGTCGGCCTGTGCGGCGCGCTGACGACGTACTCGACGTTCTCCTACGAGACGATGCGACTGGTCGAGCAGGGCGCCAAGGTGTTCGCCGTCGTGAACGTGCTGCTGAGCCTCTCGGCCGGACTCGCTGCGATACTGCTCGGCGCGACCGCCGGCCGGACCCTCTGGGGCTGACCGCAGGGGCCCCTCGCCAACGCCGCTCCCGCCTCCTCGAAGCGGGCGCCGCCGCCCGGGTCAGTCGTCCGCGGTGCGGGCCACGTACACGGTGTTGGTCGACGTGCCGCCCTGCAACGGGTTGTCGAAGCTGACCACGTGCGCCTCCGCAACCGGGAAGACCTCCGCCAGCACGGAGGTGAACCACTGCTCCGGAGGATCGTTCGACCACAGCGCGAAGACCCCGCCGGGGTGCAGGTGCTCGGCGAAGCGGCGCAGCCCGGCGGGTTCGTAGAACGCGGCGTGGGTGGGGTGCAGCACGTGCTGCGGCGAGTGGTCGATGTCCAGCAGGACGGCGTGGAAGCGGCGGGCCGGGGCCTCCGGGTCGAAGCCGTCGGGGTCGTCGGCCATCGTGAAGAAGCTGCCCCGCACGAGTCGGCAGCGGGGATCGCCGGACACCGCCGTGCCCAGCGGGACCAGGCCCTTCCGGTGCCAGTCGATGACCTCCCCGAGCGCGTCGACGACGATCACCGAACGCACCCGCCGGTCACGCAGTGCAGCCTCCGCGGTGTAGCCGAGGCCGAGGCCGCCGACCACCACGTCCAGTTCCCCGCCTGCCGCCGCCGCGAGGCCGAGGTCCGCCAACGCGACCTCCCCGGCGGTGAACATGCTGGACATCAGGAACTCGTCACCGAGCTTGACCTCGTACACGTCGTCTCCCGAGGAGGGGTCCCGGCGTCGCCGCAGGCTGATCTCACCCATCGGCGTGGGGCGCCAGTCGATCTCCTCAAAGCGTGCGCTCATGCGAATAACCGTTCGTTCGTGGAGGGAAGTGGAGGGAAGGGGAGGGCGGTGAAGCGGGGGGACGGGCTGCCGTGACGCGCGGCAAGCGTACGGCGCGCGGGTGGGAACGGCGGGGCCGACAAGCATGATCGGCGCCGGGGTCTCCCCGTCCGGAGCCGCCGGAGCGCGCTGCTATCGTCGCGCTTTCTGCCGGGGCGGGCAGGGAAACGGGCAGGGAAACAACACGGTGGGAGGCTCCTCGGACATGGCCGTCGCAGACGCAGCCGCGGAGTTCCACGACTTCTTCGAACGTCACCACGCCCAACTCGCCCGTTTTGCTTACCTGTTGACGGGCGAGCCGGACGCGGCCGACGACCTGGCGGCGGACGCCCTCCTCGCGCTCTGGCACCGCTGGGACCGCGCACGCAGCGCCGAGCACCGCCTCGCCTACGCCCGCGGCGTGGTGGCCAACCTCGCCCGCAGCCGCATCCGCGGCGCGGTACGGGAACGTCGGCGCAACGTCCTCTTCTGGTCCCAGCGGTCCGACCGGACCGACGGTCCGGACGTCGCGGCGGTGGTGGACGTACGGCAGGCACTGCGCAGCCTGCCGTACCGCAAGCGAGCCTGTGTGGTGCTGCGGCACGCGCTCGACCTGTCCGAGAAGGAGACCGCGCGGGCCCTGGGGATATCGGTCGGTACGGTGAAGAGCCAGACGTCCAAGGGCATGGCCGAACTGCAACGGCTGCTGGGCGAACGCGCCGGCGAGGAACTGGTCGGGGGGAGGAACTGATGGACGACCTGCGCAAGCAGCTGCGTGACGCCGGCGAGGCGCACCGGCCCGACCGGGCCCGCATGCTGGCCCGGGTGGAGCGCGGCATGGAGGCCCCGGCCGCCGCGAGGCCGAAC
>NZ_BAAHCA010000449.1:0-3933 GCF_054776295.1 Streptomyces sparsus | reverse complement strand
GCCGGCCACCTCCTTGGCGGCGGGCACGGCGGTCTTCACCGCGTCGCTGCCCGCTTCGCCGGCCAGGTCGGTCACGTCCTGCGTGGTGGTGCCGAGGCCGTCACTGTCGAGGTTGCTCACGCCGCCCAGGTCCGGGAGGGCGGGCAGGCTCACGGCCTGGGCGGAGCCGGCAGCGGCGCCGACGACGGAGGCGGCGCCTGCGGCCGTCAGCAGTGCGCTCTTGGCGATCCGGCGCGTGATGGACATGATGCTCCTTTGACGGAGAGATTGTTCCGGACTCCGGGGCGTGCCCGGTCAGACGCAGTGCCTATCGCGTCGACAGCCCCTGAGGTTGCGGCTCCGCCGGGTAAAGGATTGGTAATGCGTCGCATCATATGGGTGGGGCAAAGTGCACAATCGGTGCCGCGCAGAGGGGTGTTGCGACGCGGGGAAGGCCAATCGCCGCAAGGGATCCCGGGGATGCGGCGTCAACGGCGCCTGACGCCTTCACACCGTCAGCAGCGCGCCCGGCGACGTTCCCCTTCCGGGGGATGCCGCCGCACTACTGCGCGAGTGTCATTCGCACCTCTGTGCCCGGTTCGGCATCCGTCGTGCGCCATCCCTCCGCGGAATTCGCCGCCTCCCACACGTGGTCTCCGAAGGAGATGCGCGCGATACCGAGTTCGGAGGCGTTGGCGACGGCCCAGTGCGCCAGCTCCCAACCCCGCCGCTCCACCGGCTCGCGCCCCTCACCCGTGGCCCGCACCGGTACCGACACCACCGACGAGGGCGCGCTGCGGCCCGCGCCCGCGGCACCGTCCTCGGGCAGCACGTCCGCGCCGAACTCCTTCACCAGCTTGCGCCGGACCTCGGTGGAGTTGCCGGCCACGGGCGGCAGGCCGCCGCCGGTGCAGTTGAGCGCTGCGGGCTGCCGGCCGACCAACGCGGCGGTGAGCAGCGCGGCGTTCGACTCGTGCTTCGCGTACGCCTGCGGAAAACCGCTGCGTTGCACCTGCTGCGCGGCGACGGTGAGCGGCATCCGCGTGTAACCGGGCACCTCCACCAGGTGCTCGTAGAACTTGCCGGCCGAGTAGACCGGATCCATGATCTGCTCCACGGTGCCCCAGCCCTGCGAGGGCCGCTGCTGGAACAGGCCCACCGAGTCCCGGTCGCCGTAGTCGATGTTGCGCAGCGCCGACTCCTGCACGGCCGTGGCCAACGCGATGGTCACCGCCCGGTCCGGCAGCCCCCGGGACGCCGCGACGGCCTCGATGGCCGCGGCGTTGCGGGCCATCTCCGGCTCCAACTCCCACTGCCGCTCGCCGTCCGGGCCCCGCACCACGCACTGCGGCGGACCACCGTCGGTGGTCTCGTACTGGACAACCAGGTACCCGGCCACGGCGAGCAGCACGGACACGGCGGCGGCCGTCCGCCACCGTCGTCCGCGCTTCCTCACTCGCTGCTCGGTCATGGCGTCAGGGTAGCGGTGAGTCCGCCCTAGGAGACGACCGCCGGAGCTGCCGCCGCTCCGGGCGCCCCGGTAGGGTCGTGGGCATGGCGCCGATCAAGCTTGACCTGCAGCAGGACGCCGCGCGGCTGACCGCGCAGCTCGTCGACGTGCCCTCGGTGAGCGGAACCGAGGGGCCGCTCGCCGACGCGGTGGAGCAGGCGCTGGCCGCGCTGCCGCACCTGCGTGTACTGCGGCACGGCAACAACGTGCTGGCCCGCACCGAACTCGGCCGGTCGGAACGCGTCGTGCTGGCCGGCCACATCGACACCGTGCCGATCGCCGACAACGTGCCCTCCCGCCTCGACGCCGACGGCGTGCTGTGGGGGTGCGGCACCTCCGACATGAAGGCGGGCGTCGCCGTGCAGCTGCGCGTCGCCGCCACCGTGCCCGAGCCGAACCGGGACCTGACGTTCGTCTTCTACGACAACGAGGAGGTCGACGCCGACCTCAACGGTCTCGGCAAGGTCGCCGCCGCCCATCCCGACTGGCTCACCGGGGACTTCGCGGTACTGCTGGAGCCGTCCAGCGGGGAGGTGGAGGGCGGTTGCCAGGGCACGCTGCGGGTCAAGCTCCACCTCGCCGGGCAGCGCGCGCACTCGGCCCGCGGCTGGATGGGCGAGAACGCCGTGCACGCCGCCGCGCCGGTGCTCACCCGGCTCGCCGGGTACCGGCCCCGCCGGGTCCTCATCGACGGCCTGGAGTACCGCGAGGGGCTGAACGCCGTCGGCATCGAGGGCGGCGTGGCGGGCAACGTGATCCCCGACGCCTGCACGGTGACGGTCAACTTCCGCTACGCCCCCGACCTCAGCGAGGACCAGGCGCTGGCGCACGTGCGGGAGGTCTTCGCCGGCTGCGGCGTCGCGGAACTGGTGGTGGACGACCACTCCGGCCCGGCGATGCCCGGCCTCGGCCACCCCGCGTCGGCCGCGTTCTCGGCCGCCGTCCTGGGCACCCCGCAGCCCAAGTTCGGCTGGACGGACGTCTCCCGGTTCAGTGCGCTGGGGGTGCCCGCGGTCAACTACGGGCCCGGTGACCCGAACCTCGCGCACAAGGTCGACGAGCGGGTCGACACCGCCCGCATCCTGCACTGCGAGGACCGGCTGCGGGCCTGGTTGACCAGCTGAACCCACGCGGGCGGCAGGGCGTACCCCGGGAATTCCGCCGGGCGTCACCCGCGTCTGCGTAACCTTGCGCGGAGATCGAAGCCGGAGGGAGCACAACATGGCCAACTCGACGGAAGGACCGGTGCCGAGAGAGCAGCGGCTCGGCCCGGTGGTACGGCGTCGCGGACAGATGCAGCCGGGCACCGCCGACCAACGGCTGCTGGAGTCGGTCGGCCCCTCCGACTTCATCCACCAGGACCCCTGGCGGGTGCTGCGCATCCAGGCCGAGTTCGTGGAGGGGTTCGGCGCGCTCGCCGAGATCGGGCCCGGCGTCAGCGTCTTCGGGTCGGCCCGCACCTCACCCGGCACCCCCGAGTACGAGGCGGGCGTGGCCATCGGGCGGGCCCTGTCCGAGGCGGGTTACGCGGTGATCACCGGCGGCGGCCCCGGTGCGATGGAGGCCGCCAACCGCGGTGCGTCCGAAGCCGGCGGCACCTCGGTGGGCCTCGGCATCGAGCTGCCCTTCGAGCAGGGCCTCAACCGGTACGTCGACCTGGGCGTCAACTTCCGGTACTTCTTCGTCCGCAAGACCTGCTTCGTGAAGTACTCGCAGGGCTTCGTGGTGCTGCCCGGCGGTATGGGCACCTTCGACGAGCTGTTCGAGGCGATCACGCTGGTGCAGACCCAGAAGGTCACCCGGTTCCCGATCGTGCTCTTCGGGTCCAGCTACTGGGAGGGGCTGCTGGCCTGGCTGCGCGGCACCGTCGCCGAGCAGGGCAAGGTCTCACCCGGTGACCTCGACCTGCTGCACCTCACCGACGACGTGGACGAGGCCGTCGCCTTCGTCACCAAGTAGCCGCCGCCCACGCCGTCGGGCGAGCGGCCGGCGCGGGCGTCAGGCGAGTCCCCGGCGGGCCACCGCCGGGGGCCGGTGGCCCGCGATGGAACCGACCATCTCCAGCACCTGCCGGGTCTCGGCCACCTCGTGCACGCGGTACACCTGCGCGCCGAGCCACGCCGACACCGCGGTGGTCGCCAGGGTCCCGGTGAGACGTTCCCTGACCGGCCGGTCGAGGGTCTCCCCGACGAAGTCCTTGTTGGACAGCGACACCAGCACCGGCCAGCCGGTGGCGGTCATCTCGCCGAGCCGGCGCGTCGCCTCCAGCGAGTGCCGCGTCGACTTGCCGAAGTCGTGGCCCGGGTCGATCATGACGCCCTCGCGGGGCACGCCCAGCGCCACCGCCCGCTCGGCCAGCCCCACGGTGACCCGCAGGATGTCGGCCATCACGTCCCGGTAGGCGACCCGGTGCGGGCGGGTGCGCGGCCGGGCGCCGCCGGCGT
>NZ_BAAHCA010000448.1:0-3937 GCF_054776295.1 Streptomyces sparsus | reverse complement strand
GCCGGCACCTGACCGGACCGGCGCGCCGCGTCACCGCGCGGGGGTGACCACGTTGCGGCTGCCCGTCGGCGGTCAGGCCGCCCGGCACGCCCCGCCCACCAGCTCCGTGGGACGATGTGGCACAGGCGAGGGGCCCTGCGGGGGCGAGGCGAGGAGTGGCACCATCGGCATTCGTGTGCTGGTCGTGGACGATCAGGCGATCGTGCGCGCGGGCTTCGTGGCGATCCTGACGGCGGAGGCCGACATAACGGTGGTCGGCGAGGCCGCGGACGGCGACGCCGCGGTGTCGATGGCGGCCGAACTCGCCCCCGACCTGGTGCTGATGGACATCCGGATGCCCGGCATGGACGGGCTGACGGCCACCCGGCTGATCACGCGGCAGAGCGACCGCACCCGGGTCCTGGTGCTCACCACGTTCGACCTCGACGCCTACGTCTACGAAGCGTTGCGTGCCGGGGCCTCCGGTTTCCTGCTCAAGGACTCGGAGCCGGACGACCTGCTGTCCGCGATCCAGGTCGTCGCCTCCGGCGACGGTGTGCTCGCGCCCGCGGTCACGAGACGCCTGATAGCGGCTTTCGCCCAAGGGGCCCCCGTCCACACGGAGGTCGCCGGGGTCCTGGGCCGCCTCACCCATCGTGAGCGCGAGATCCTGATCCTGGTGGGCACGGGCCTGAGCAACGCGGAGATCGGGGCGCGTCTGGGGCTGGCCGTGGGCACGGTGAAGATGCACGTGAGCGCGGTGCTCAGCAAACTGGCTCTGCGGGACCGTGTGCAGGCGACCATCTTCGCCTACGAGAGCGGACTGATCCGCCCGTCGGGAACACCCACCGCCTGAGCGGCCCCGGTTGGGCCCCGGACGCCACCGGGGCCGGGTCGGGAGCGGGCCGCGGCCACGCCGCGAGGACGAACCGGTGCCGGGCGGGTTCGGCGGAACGCGCAGCAACCCCGCCCCGGCGCACCCGAGTTCGGGCGGTGGCGTCCCGCCCGCGAACCGCGGGGCGTACGGCCTTCGACCTCTCCGCCCCGGCGTGCAGGTGCCGTTCGCCAGGTGGCCCGTCGAAGCGGGTAGACCAGCGACATAGGTCGATCAGCCGATGTCCGCCGGTCGGTTCCCCAGCAGAATCTGCGGAGGCGGAGCACGGGACCGACCGCCGGACCGCACGCGGTCCGGCGGCAACCACAGGTCCCGCGGGCCGCTATGTCGAAACACGCACCGCAAAAGAGAAGGACCCATCGTGGCAACCAAGCGCTCAGCACACACCGTCTGGGAAGGCGACCTGCTCGACGGCAACGGCGTCGTCACCTTCGACTCCTCCGGCATGGGTGACCAGCCGGTGTCGTGGCCGTCGCGCGCCGAGCAGGCGAACGGAAGGACCAGCCCCGAAGAGCTGATCGCCGCGGCCCACTCCAGCTGCTTCTCCATGGCGCTGTCGCACGGCCTGGCTGAAGCGGGCACCCCGTCCACCAGGCTCGTCACCTCCGCCGACGTGACGTTCCAGCCCGGCGAGGGCGTCACCGGCATCCACCTGACCGTCGAGGGCACCGTTGCAGGCATCGACAACGACGCGTTCGTCGCCGCGGCGCAGGACGCCAAGGCCAACTGCCCGCTCAGCCAGGCACTTACGGGCACGTCGATCACTCTCTCGGCCAGACTCGCCTGACCAGCAGGGCGCCTGACCGCGTGACCGGCCGGGCGACTGCCGGGATGCCGCGCGCCGCGGGAGCGCGCGGCATCCCTCGCCGCGGGGGTCGCCAGGAGCGGGACAACCCTGCGGGAGCGTCCACGTGGGCCGGTGAACAGGACGGGCTCGCCCAGCCACCGGATGCTCCCCGTCCCGCCGCTCGACCGTGCGGTGCGTCAGCCGATGACCTGCGTCCCGATGCTGTTCAGCAAGGCGAACTGGTCGGCTGTCGCGCTACCGGACGGTGGGGAGCAGACGGCGATGCGCAGGTCGTTGCCGGGAACGGTGAGCGTGTCGCAGTCGACGGTGACCGGCCCGAGGTCGGGATGGTGCACGGTCTTGCTGTCGGTGGTGTGGAAACCGACCGTGTGGGAGTCCCACAGCTGCTCGAAGCGGCCGCTGGCGCCGCGCAGTTCGTTGATCAGCGCGGTGAGCCGGCCGTCCCCGGGGTAGCGGGCGGCGGAGGAGCGCAGGTCGGAGACGAGGGCGGTCTCGAAGCGGGCCTCCTGGTCGGGAGCATGGGTGACGCGGGTGGGCTGTCCGGTGAAGTGCCGCCAGGCGACGTTGCGGTCCCTGCCGCGCCAGGGGGAGGGGTCACCCATGAGCGCGGCCCAGAGGCGGTTCCACGAGACCAGGTTCCAGGTGGCGTCGTGGACGCTGAGCGGGTTGCCGTTCAGCTGGTCGAGGAGGCGCTGCACGCTGGGCGGCACGTGCGCGGAGACCTGTCCCGTGGTGGGCGGCGCCTGGCCGGCCAGCAGGTAGAGGTGGTCGCGTTCGGTCTCGTCCAGGCGCAGGGCGCGCGCGAGGGAGGCCAGGACCGGCGGGGAGGGCGAGGTGGCCCGCCCACGCTCCAGCCGGACGACGTAGTCGACGGAGAGATTGGCGAGCTGGGCCAGCTCCTCGCGGCGCAGTCCGGGCGCCCGGCGCACCCCGCCGAGGGGGAGGCCCACGTCTTCGGGGCTGGTGCGGTCGCGCCACTTGCGGAGGGCCCCGCCGAGGGCCACGGGATCGTCGTTCACCCCACCATTGTCCGCCGCTCCTCGGCGAACAGCCTGGTACTGGCCGACCCCCCGCTGGGGAGAGCTCTCCCTGTCCCGTCCGGCGGCGCGCAGGCTGAACGGCATGACAACAATCACCGTGATCACCGGAGCGAACAAGGGCCTCGGATTCGAGACGGCACGCCGCCTCGTCGAGGCCGGCCACACCGTCTACGCCGGCGCCCGCGACGCCCACCGCGGCGCCCAGGCCGCCAAGGCCCTCGGGGCCCGGCCGCTGCTGATCGACGTCACCGACGACGCGTCCGTCACCGCGGCCGCCGAGCAGGTGCACGCCGAGGAGGGCCTGGTGGACGTCCTGGTGAACAACGCCGGCACCAACGGCCCCGCCGCGCCGGCCGGCGAACTGACCGCCGACGACCTGCGACTCGTCTTCGACACCAACGTCTTCGGCGCGGTGCGCACCACCCGCGCCTTCCTGCCGCTGCTCCAGCAGTCGGCCCGGCCCGCGCTCGTGAACGTGTCCAGCGCGCTGGGCTCGTTGACGATCAACGCCGACCCGGCCGCCCACGTTGAGCTGCTCCCCGCGTGGGCGCCGCTGCTGGCCTACAACTCCTCCAAGGCCGCGCTGAACATGCTGACCGCCGTCTACGCGCAGTCGTTCCCGCAGGTCCGTTCGGTCTCCGTCGACCCGGGGTTCACCGCGACCGACCTCAACGGCCACCAGGGCACCCGGACCGTGGAGCAAGGCGCCGAGGCGATCGTCGTCGCCGCCACCGCGGAGCCCGGCACGCCGAGCCCCGCCTTCGTCGGCGACACCGGCCCCGTGCCCTGGTAGCGCCTCCGGCCCCCGGCAGTCGCAGACCGCCGGCCCCTCCGGTGGACTGGAGGGGCCGGCGGCGACGCCGACGCGTTCCCCGGGAGAGCCGCAACGGCCCTCCCGGGGAACACCGGCCGCGGGACCGCGCGGGGGTCAGCCGCGCTTCATGACGTAACCGACGTGGTGCAGTTCGTCACCGCGGAAGTACCCCACGGCCCAGAAGCCCAGATCGTCCAGGTAGTCGATCCGGTCGCCGTCGATCCAGTACCGGCCCTGGTAGGCGTGGGGCCGGCCGCCCCGGGTCTCGTCGTAGCGGCCGTCGGCGGTGAGCTCCTGGTGCAGGAAGTCGTCCTGGTCGATCCAGACGCCGACCCGCGGGCTGCCGGTCAGGTCCGGCGAGGCCGGGACGCCCGGTTCGGGGGCGGTGGCCCGCCCGGGGG
>NZ_BAAHCA010000447.1:0-3950 GCF_054776295.1 Streptomyces sparsus | reverse complement strand
CCCCCGGTCGTGCCGGTCGGACCGGTCTGGCCTGTCGGACCGGAAACGCCGGTGGCCCCGGCCTGGAGGGCCGGGGCCACCTTACGGTGCGCGGGTACGTCAGGCGTCGCCGCCGGCCGGGCCGGGGTCCGCCGCGGTCACGTCCCTCAGCTGGTAACGGTCGAGCGCCTGCTTCAGCGCCGAACGGTCGATGTGCCCCTCCTTGGCGAGCTCGGTGAGCACGCCCAACACGATCGACTGCGCGTCGATGTGGAAGAAGCGGCGCGCCGCCCCCCTGGTGTCCGCGAAACCGAAGCCGTCCGCGCCCAGCGACTGGTAGGTGTTGGGCACCCAGCGGGAGATCTGGTCGGGAACGGACCGCATCCAGTCGGACACCGCCACCACGGGCCCCTGCGAGCCCTGGAGCTTGCGGGTCACGTACGGGACGCGCTGCTCCTCCTCCGGGTTGAGCAGGTTGTGCTCCTCGACGGACACGGCCTCCCGGCGCAGCTCGTTCCACGAGGTCGCCGACCAGACGTCCGCCTTGACGTCCCACTCGTCCGCGAGGATCTGCTGCGCCTCCAGCGCCCAGGGCACCGCGACACCGGAGGCGATGATCTGGGCGGAGTGCCGGCCGCGCTCACCGGTCCGGTAGCGGTGCAGGCCCTGGATGATGCCCTCGACGTCCACGTTCTCCGGCTCGGCCGGCTGCCGGGTGGGCTCGTTGTAGACGGTCAGGTAGTAGAAGACGTCCTCGGCGTTCTCGCCGTACATCCTCCGCAGACCGTCCTTGACGATGTGCGCGATCTCGAAGCCGAAGGCCGGGTCGTAGGACACGCACGCCGGGTTGGTGGAGGCGAGCAGCTGCGAGTGGCCGTCGGCGTGCTGGAGCCCCTCGCCGGTCAGCGTGGTCCGTCCGGCGGTGGCTCCCAGCACGAAGCCGCGGGCGAGCTGGTCGGCCATCTGCCAGAACTGGTCGCCGGTCCGCTGGAACCCGAACATCGAGTAGAAGACGTAGATGGGGATGAGCGGCTCGCCGTGCGTGGCGTACGCCGAGCCGGCCGCGATGAGCGAGGCGGTGCAGCCGGCCTCGGAGATGCCGTCGTGCAGCATCTGCCCGTTGGGCGACTCCTTGTAGGCCAGCAGCAGCTCGCGGTCGACCGACTCGTAGGTCTGCCCCAGCGGGTTGTAGATCTTCGCGGAGGGGAAGAAGGAGTCCATTCCGAAGGTGCGGTACTCGTCCGGAGCGATCAGCACGAACCGGCGGCCGATCTCCTTGTCCCGCATGAGGTCCTTCAGCAGCCGTACGAACGCCATGGTGGTGGCGATCTCCTGCTGGCCGGAGCCCTTCTTGACCGACGCGTAGGTCTTGTCCTCCGGCAGCACCAGCGGCTTCGACCGGTCCACCCGTGTCGGCACGTAGCCACCGAGCTCCCGGCGGCGGTCGTGCATGTACTGGATCTCCTCGGAGCCCCGCCCGGGGTGGTAGTACGGCGGTGCGCCGCTCTCCAACTCCTTGTCCGGGATGGGCAGGTGCAACCGGTCGCGGAACCGCTTGAGGTCCTCGGCCGTGAGCTTCTTCATCTGGTGCGTGGCGTTGCGGCCCTCGAAGTTCGGCCCCAGCGTCCAGCCCTTGACGGTCTGCGCCAGGATCACGGTGGGCTGGCCCTTGTGCTCCTTGGCCGCCTTGTACGCCGCGTACACCTTGCGGTGGTCGTGCCCGCCACGGCCCAGGTGCAGGATCTGCTCGTCGGTCATGTCCTCGACCATGGCGCGCAGCCGGTGGTCACCGCCGAAGAAGTGGTCCCTGATGTAGGCACCCGTCTCCGTGGCGTAGGTCTGGAACTGACCGTCGGGTGTCGTGTTGAGCTTGTTGACCAGCACCCCGTCCCGGTCCTGGGCGAGCAGCGGGTCCCAGGAGCGGTCCCACACCAGCTTGATGACGTTCCAGCCGGCACCGCGGAACTGCGACTCCAGCTCCTGGATGATCTTCCCGTTGCCGCGGACCGGGCCGTCGAGCCGCTGCAGGTTGCAGTTGACGACGAAGGTGAGGTTGTCCAGGCCCTCGCGGGCGGCGATCGAGAGCTGACCGAGGGACTCGGGCTCGTCCATCTCGCCGTCGCCGAGGAAGGCGTAGACCTGGGACGCGGAGGTGTCCGCGATGCCGCGGGCCTCCATGTAGCGGTTCATCCGCGCCTGATAGATCGCGCCGATGGGGCCCAGGCCCATCGAGACGGTCGGGAACTCCCAGAAGTCCGGCATCAGCCGGGGGTGCGGATAACTGCTCAGCCCGTTCGGTGCCTTCGACTTCTCCTGCCGGAAGCCGTCGAGGTGCTCCTCGGTGAGCCGGTCGAGCAGGAAGGCGCGGGCGTAGATACCGGGGGAGGCGTGCCCCTGGAAGAAGATCTGGTCGCCGCCGTCGCCGCCGTCCTTGCCCCGGAAGAAGTGGTTGAATCCCACGTCGTAGAGCGATGCCGAGGAGGCGAAGGTGGCGATGTGTCCGCCGACCCCGATGCCCGGGCGCTGCGCACGGGAGACCATCACGGCCGCGTTCCAGCGGGTCGCGTTGAGGATCCGGCGCTCGATCTCCTCGTTGCCGGGGAAGAACGGTTCAGCCTTGGTCGGGATGGTGTTGACGTAGTCCGTGCTGCGCATCTCCGGCACGGCCACACGCTTCTCGCGGGCGCGCTCGATGAGGCGGAGCATCAGATAGCGGGCACGTTCCCGGCCCCGCTCGTCGACGGCTGCGTCGAGCGAGTCGAGCCATTCCTGGGTCTCCTCGGGATCGAAATCCGGGACCTGGCTGGGAAGGCCGCCAATGATGATCGGGTTGCGATCGGATCCGGAAGCCACGCTGTTCCTTCGCTGGTCGGTATTGCTCTACAGGTGTCGCGCCGACTCCCATCGTGGACCGCTGGGGCGCGTACGTCATCTCTACCCGGGGGTAACCGCAAACGGCCGTCGCAGGGGACCGTCGAGCGCGGCCGGGCACGACGGTCGGCCAAACCGCAACCTTACGCCCACCTCTCCTTCAGCTCCTTCAGCCCGCGTACGGCCGTTCGGCCCTGCCGGTCGTCCGGGAGGCGGCAGTGGCAGAAATCGGGCGGAACGCTGTGTCGTGGATCACTGTGACATGCGCCTTGTAGGGCGAGACGTCAACGTTTGGGCGGGATAGACGGCCGGGTACTTGCGCGATCCGCCCGGCACGTGTGGACTACGCCCAAGTACCTCGCGCCCGCGCGGGGCACCCCCGTACTTTCGAAAGATGTCAGGAGGCAATCCGTGAGCGCGACCGCGGACCACGCGGAGGAGCGGACCAACCCAGCCGCGAGGCTGGGTTTCCAGCCCGGACAGGTGGTCCAGGAGCTCGGCTACGACGACGACACCGAGCAGGCCCTCCGGGAGGGGATCGAGGCCATCACGGGCAGTGAGCTTGTCGACGAGGAGTACGACGATCTCGCCGACGCCGTGGTGTTGTGGTTCCGCGATGAGGACGGCGACCTGACGGACGCGCTGGTGGACGCCATCGGCCTGGTCGACGAGGGAGCCCCCATCTGGCTGATGACACCCAAGACCGGCCGGGACGGCTACGTGGAGGCCAGCGAGATCGGCGAAGCCGCCCAGACCGCGGGCCTTCAGCAGACCAAGCCGCTGAACGTCGGTAAGGACTGGACGGGCAGCCGCCTCGTCACCCCGAACACCAGCCGGGCCGCCAAGGGCTGAGTCGAACCGGCGGTCCACCCGCCCACCATGCATGCGTGCCCCCGGTGTGATCACCGGGGGCACGCCCCTGAGGCCCCCGGTTCGACTCCGACCTGCCGGCCCGACCGACCTGCCGGCCGAAAGGCGTGCTCCTCCCGTCGGCCACGCGGCCTCTGCGATGCGCGCCACCGCCATGCGGCGCCACCCGTCGAGCAGCGCCCTCCCGGCCGAACATCCGCCTCGCCGTCCCGCAGCCCTCGCGTGGCCTT
>NZ_BAAHCA010000446.1:0-3969 GCF_054776295.1 Streptomyces sparsus | reverse complement strand
GCCGCGCACGGGCACGGATGGGTGCAGGGCAGCGGCGTGGGGCGGGTCACGGTGCGCTTCGAACAGCCCGACTCGCCCCCGGGCCGGGTCCGCACGTTCGCGGCCGACGACCCGGAGCTGAGGCCGGCCGACCCGCTGCCGCTGGTGCGCGCCGCGGCGGAACCGCCCGGACGCGCGGAGCAGACGGGTCAGGTCTCGTCGTGACCGGCGATCCGGCCGAAATCGGAGTGGTCGTCCCGCGGCGGGGGATCCCCTTCGGCTGGCACGTCGAGCCCGTAGTGGTGGTACAGCTGGAGTTCCTGCTCGGGTGACAGATGCCGTCCCACCCCGAAATCGGGCGCGTCCTTGATGAGGGCCCGCTCGAACGGGACGTGCAGGCAGTCGTCGACGACCTCACTGGGATCCAGCGGCACGAAGGCGTCACGGCTGAAGAGACCGGTGCGCACCGCCGCCCACTCCGGGCGGCCGGTCGCGTCGTCGAGGTACACCTCGTCGATGGTCCCGATCTTGGTTCCGTCCCGGTCGAGGGCTTTGCGTCCGATCAGACTTCGCGGATCGATGTCGGTCTGCACGGTTCCTCCCAACTGGTCTGGGGTGCTCGGTACGGGTTCCCCGTACCGGCGAACAGGCACGTCCACCCCCCACACAAAGGCACAACGCCCGCTCCGGCCAGTCGGGAGCCCCCGCACCGGCCGCCGGCGGCACGGGCCGAGGCCGGTCCTGAGGTCGCTGGTAGGCTCGGAAGTGGCTGTCGACCCCGCGCGGGAGAGTCCTCCGGCAGAATCCGGAGGCGCCGAAGGAGCAAATCCTCCCCGGAATCTCTCAGGCTCACGTACCGCGAGGGTGAGGTCACTCTGGAAAGCAGGGCGGGCATGGCCGAACGGTGCCACGGCCCCTCCTCACCGACGGTGAAAGCCGGTCCCCGGACGGACCGGTGAAACTCTCAGGTTGAGATGACAGAGGGGGAGGCCGTCCGGGCACCCGCGCCGTGGTGCCCCTCGCCGGTCGCGCAGACCAGGAGGCCTTCCGCAGATGACCACCGAACGCATCCCACTCGCCGCTCTTGAGCGGGGCACACCCTTCGAGCAGCGCCACATCGGCCCCGACGCCGAGGCGCAGGCCAAGATGCTCGCCCAGGTCGGTTACGGCTCGCTGGACGAGCTGACGGCCGCCGCGGTACCCGACGTCATCAGGACCACCGAAGCGCTGAACCTGCCCGACGCGCGCAGCGAGGCCGAGGTACTGGCGGAACTGCGCTCGCTCGCCGACCGCAACCAGGTCCTCGACTCCATGATCGGCCTGGGATACCACGGGACGTTCACCCCGCCCGTCATCCTCCGCAACGTGCTGGAGAACCCCGCCTGGTACACCGCCTACACGCCGTACCAGCCGGAGATCTCGCAGGGCCGGCTCGAGGCGCTGCTCAACTTCCAGACGGTGATCGCCGACCTGACCGGGCTGCCGACCTCCGGCGCGTCACTGCTGGACGAGGGTACCGCCGCAGCCGAGGCGATGGCCATGTCCCGGCGGGTCGGCAAGGTCAAGAACGGCGTCTACCTGGTCGACGCCGACTGCCTGCCGCAGACCGTGGCGGTGCTGCGGACCCGTGCCGAACCCACCGGCGTGGAGATCGTCGAGGCGGACCTGAGCGAGGGCGTTCCGCAGGACGTCGCAGACCGCGGTGTCTTCGGCGTGCTGCTCCAGTACCCGGGGGCTTCCGGAGCCGTTCGCGACCATCGCGCACTGATCGCGCAGGCCCACGACCTCGGCGCCATCGTGACCGTCAGCGCCGACCTGCTCGCGCTGACCGTGCTCACCTCGCCCGGCGAGCTCGGCGCGGACATCGCCGTCGGCTCCAGCCAGCGCTTCGGCGTGCCGATGGGCTTCGGCGGACCGCACGCCGGTTTCATGGCGGTCCGCGAGAAGTTCGCGCGCAGCCTGCCCGGCCGACTGGTCGGCGTCTCCGTGGACGCGGCGGGCCAGCGTGCCTACCGGCTCGCCCTCCAGACCCGTGAGCAGCACATCCGGCGCGAGAAGGCGACCAGCAACATCTGCACCGCGCAGGTGCTGCTCGCCGTCATGGCCGGCCTGTACGCCGTCTACCACGGCCCTGACGGCCTCGCCGCGATCGCCCGCCGCACCCACCGCCACGCAGCCCTGCTGGCTGCCGGACTGCGCGGCGGCGGCGTCGAGGTCGAGCACGGCGCCTTCTTCGACACCGTCACCGCCCGGGTGCCCGGGCGGGCCGCCGAGGTGGTGGCAGCGGCAAGGGAGGCCGGCGTCAACCTGCGGCTGACCGATGAGGACCGGGTCGGTATCGCCTGCGACGAGACCACCGGCCGCGACCAGCTCGCAGCGGTGTGGGGGGCCTTCGGCGTGCGGGCAGACGTCGACGAGCTGGACGCCGTCGCCGAGGACGCCCTGCCGGGCGGTCTGCTGCGCACCGACGAGTACCTGACCCACCCCGTCTTCCACCAGCACAGGTCCGAGACCGCGATGCTGCGCTACCTCCGCAAGCTCGCCGACCGCGACTACGCGCTGGACCGGGGCATGATCCCGCTCGGCTCGTGCACGATGAAGCTCAACGCGACCACCGAGATGGAGCCGGTCACCTGGCCCGAGTTCGGTGCGCTGCACCCCTTCGCGCCGGCCGACCAGGCAGCGGGCTACCTGACGATGATCCAGGAGCTGGAGGAGCGGCTCGCCGAGCTCACCGGCTACGCCAAGGTCTCCATCCAGCCGAACGCCGGCTCGCAGGGAGAGCTGGCCGGACTGCTCGCGGTACGCGCCTACCACCGCGCCAACGGTGACGACCAGCGCACCGTCTGCCTGATCCCGTCGTCCGCGCACGGGACCAACGCCGCCAGCGCGGTGATGGCCGGCATGAAGGTCGTCGTGGTCAAGACCGGCGACACCGGTGACGTCGACGCCGATGACCTGCGGGCCAAGATCGAGCAGCACGCCGACGAACTGGCTGTGCTCATGGTCACCTACCCCTCCACGCACGGCGTGTTCGAGGAGCACATCTCCGACATCTGCGCCGCGGTGCACGACGCGGGCGGCCAGGTCTACGTGGACGGCGCGAACCTCAACGCGCTGGTCGGGCTGGCCAAGCCGGGCCGGTTCGGCTCGGACGTCTCGCACCTCAACCTGCACAAGACGTTCTGCATCCCGCACGGCGGCGGCGGTCCGGGAGTGGGACCGGTCGGTGTGCGCGAGCACCTCGCCCCCTACCTTCCCAACCACCCGCTTCAGCCGGCCGCCGGCCCCGAGACGGGCATCGGGCCGATCTCCGCGGCGCCGTGGGGCTCCGCGGGCATCCTGCCGATCTCCTGGGCCTACGTACGGCTGATGGGAGCGGAGGGGCTGCGCCGCGCCACGCAGGTGGCCGTGCTCAGCGCCAACTACATCGCAAAGCGGCTCGAGCCGCACTACCCGGTGCTGTACTCGGGCCCCGCGGGGCTGGTCGCACACGAGTGCATCATCGACGTCCGGCCGCTGACCCGGGCCACCGGCGTCAGCATCGACGACGTGGCCAAGCGGCTCATCGACTACGGCTTCCACGCGCCGACGATGTCGTTCCCGGTGGCCGGCACACTCATGATCGAGCCCACCGAGAGCGAGGACCTCGCCGAGGTGGACCGGTTCTGCGAGGCGATGATCGCCATCCGTGCGGAGATCGACAAGGTCGGCTCCGGCGAGTGGCCCGCCGAGGACAATCCGCTGCGCGGGGCCCCGCACACCGCGGCCCAGCTCGCGGGGGAGTGGGAGCACCCCTACACCCGGCAGGAGGCCGCCTTCCCGGCCGGCGCCGGTGCGTCGGACAAGTACTGGCCGCCGGTGCAGCGCATCGACGGCGCCTACGGTGACCGGAACCTGGTCTGCTCGTGCCCGCCGCTCGAGGAGTACGACGGCTGAGCCGTCACCCCCTGGAGAGACCGGATCCGGGCCCCCGGCGTGCGCGCCGGG
>NZ_BAAHCA010000445.1:0-3975 GCF_054776295.1 Streptomyces sparsus | reverse complement strand
AGCAGCCGACGCAGACGTCCGCCGAGGGGCCGGCGGGGGCGGCGGCCCCAGTCGGCGCGCCGGGTGACGCGGTTGGCGTCGGCGAGTTCGGCGAGGGTCCGCCAGTCGTGGGTGCCGGGCGGCGGAACGGTCGGATCGGACCGTTGGGCGGCGCGGTACTGGGCGAGTGCGTACTCGTTGAGGAAGCTCATGCCTCCACGCTGCGCCGGGCACGGACCGGCGGGCACGTCGATTGACGGAAGCGCTCAATCGACGGCCGCGGCCCGTCGGACGCCGGGCAGGATGGCCCCATGAGCGTCGCCATCGACATCACCTCGCTGCCCGCCGAGCGCATCGTCTTCGCCCCCTCTCCCCTGGCGGAGCTGGGCGCGGCGCTGCACGCGCTGTCCGAGCCGGCCCACCACCCGGGCCTGCACGGCTGGACCACGTCCACCACAGCGGGGCTCAAGCCGGACCTCGCCGGGCGGCTGGCCGAGGCCGACTTCCTGTGGCGCTCGACCCGCTCGGACATCCTCTCCTCCTACCAGGAGGTGCCCGGCGGCACGCTAGCCGAGGAGCTGGACTCGGTGGACCGGATGGACGACGACCGCTACGTGCAGGCGGCACTGGAGATCAACTGCTCCAGCGACTACTCCGGCGGCGGCCCGTCGCCGCTGGCCGACGCCGCGGCCCGGCAGCGCGCGCTGGAGCGGGCCGCCGCCCGGGGCCCGCGGCAGCTGGAGTTCGTGCAGCACCTGCTCGACGACCCGCCCACCGTGCGGGCGTGGATCCGCCGCCTGCTGGAGGACTGCGACGAGGCGTTCTTCGCCGACACCTGGCAGCGGGTACAGGCCCAACTCGCCGCCGACGCCCGCCACAAGTCGGAGCTGCTGCGGCACCGCGGCCTCGCCGCCGCGCTGACCGCCGTCTCCCCCGCGGTGACGCTGCACGACGACGGCTCCCGGCAGCACATCATGGTGGACAAGATGGCCACCGGCCGCACCACGGCGGTGGATCCGGCGGTCGGCGCGGGCGTCACCCTCGTGCCCACGGCGTTCGGCTGGCCGCACCTGCTGGTGCTGCACGCACCCGGCTGGCGGCCGGTCATCGAGTACCCGATCGCCTCCCCCGAGCTGCGGGCCGGGCCGGAGTCGGTGGCGCTGATGGAACGGCGGCTGGAGGCGCTGGCCCACCCGGTGCGCATCCGGCTGTGCCGCCACCTGGCCCGCGCCCCCTACACGACGAGCGAACTCGCCAACGCGCTCGGCATCAGCGCGCCCGAGGTGTCGCGGCACCTCAAGGTGCTGCGGCAGGCCGGCCTGCTCACCACCCGCCGGCAGGGCCGCTACGTGCAGCACCAGGCAGACGTGCCCGTGGTGGCCCGCCTCGGCAGCGACCTGCTCCAGGCGGTACTGCGCTGAGCCGCCGGACGCCCCGACCGGACGCCCGGTCAACGGGCCGGCGGCCACCCGCTCAGCGGGAGCCGCCGCCCGCTCGGACCAGGCCCGTCTCGTAGGCGAGTACGACGGCCTGCACCCGGTCGCGCAGCCCCAGCTTGGTCAGGATGCGCCCGACGTGCGTCTTCACCGTCGCCTCGGACAGCACCAGGTGGGCGGCGATCTCCCCGTTGGAGAGGCCCTGCGCGACGAGCAGCAGCACCTCCCGCTCCCGCTCGGTGAGCCGCGCGACCTCCTTGCTGACGGGCTCCTCGACAGCGGACGGCAGCAGCGGCGAGAAGCGGTCGATGAGCCGCTTGGTGGTGGACGGCGCCACCACCGCGTCACCGCTGTGCACCGACCTGATCGCGGCGAGCAGCTCGTTCGGCGGCACGTCCTTCAGCATGAAGCCGCTCGCCCCGGCCTTCAGCGCGGCGAACGCGTACTCGTCGAGGTCGAAGGTGGTCAGGATCAGCACCTTGGGGTCGCCCGGTCCGCCCTGGCCCTCCGTACAGATCCGGCGGGTCGTCTCGACGCCGTCCATTACCGGCATGCGGATGTCCATCAGCACCACGTCCACGGTGGTGGACCGCAGCGCCTCCAACGCCTGGGCGCCGTCCCCGGCCTCCGCGACGACCTCCATGTCCGGCTGGGCGGCCAGCACCATGCGGAAGCCGGTGCGCAGCAGCGCCTGGTCGTCGACGAGCATTACGCGGACGGTCATCTCTGGGGTACCTCTCACATTCGTCACGTCGGGGACAGCTCACCGGGCACGGCGTCCACCGGGCACGGCCTCTCCGGGCACGTCGGGCGGCGGGCACCTCGGGTGCCGCCTCCGCGCCGGGCCGGACCCGGACCGGCCACGTCAGTCTGCGCCCTTCAGCGGCAGCTGCGCGGTGATTCGGAATCCTCCACCGGGCCGCGGTCCGGTGCTCAGGGTGCCACCGATCATGCCGACCCGCTCCCGCATGCCGATCAGCCCGTGCCCCTGGCCGTCGGCACCGCCCTCGGCGTACAGCTCCTGCTGCGAACCGCGGCCGTCGTCCTCGGCGAGCAGCCGCAGCTCGTCGTCGCCGTAGCTCAGCCGCACCATCGCGCCGGCGTCCGGGCCGCCGTGCTTGCGGGTGTTGGTGAGCGCCTCCTGCACGATGCGGTACGCGGTCAGCTCGACCCCGCTGGGCAGCGGACGCGGGGTGCCGTCGATGCGGAAGTCCACCGGCAGTCCGGCGCCGCGCACCTGGTCGACGAGGTCGGCGAGCTGCTCCACGCCGGGCTGCGGCACGTACTCGCCGCCCTGCGGGCCCTCCCCGCTGCGCAGCACGCCCAGCAGCCGGCGCATCTCGGCGAGGGCCTGCCGGCCGGTGCCGGCGATCGTCTCCAGCGCCTGCTTGGCCTGGTCGGGCGCGGAGTCGAGCACGTAGGCGGCGCCGTCGGCCTGAACGACCATCACGGACACGTTGTGCGCGACCACGTCGTGCAGCTCCCGGGCGATGCGGGCCCGCTCCGCGGCGACGGCCACCTTCGACTGCGCCTCCCGCTCCCGTTCCAGGCGGGCGGCCCGCTCCTCCAGCTGCTCGTAGTAGGCGCGGCGGGTCCGCACCGAGTCGCCGAGCACCCAGGCCAGCACGAAGCACAGGGTGAGGAAGACGATGCCGAAGGCGTCGGCGACGCTGTCCCCACCGCTCTCCGGCACGAGGAAGCGGAACGCGCCGACGCTGGGCGCCACGAACGCGGCGACCAGGGCGTAGCGGGAGGCCCAGCGCACCGTCCGGGTGGCGACCGTGAAGACGATGACGAGCATGGCGAAGTCGGGCACCACCGCGAAGACGCCCACCGCGACCTGCGCGAGGCCGGCGGCCGTCGCCAGCAGCAGCATGGCCTCGGGGTGCCGGCGCCGCAGCGCGACCACCAGGCACAGCGCGAGCGAGATGAATGCGCCGGCGAGCAGCTGCCAGCCGTTGTACTGCGGCTCGTACGAGGCCTCCGTGGCCATCCACAGCGCGGAGAACACCAGCAGGACGAAGGCCCAGAAGCCGTCGACCCACGTGGGATGCGCTCGGAGAAACTCGTAGAGCCGGTTCACGTAACCCAGCGTAGGCAGGTGAAATACGTGCAGAGGTCAACCGGACGATCGATCCCTGAGCGGCGGGCGTACTCCGCAAGGTGGAGACGCCCCGAACGGCACCCGGAACGGGAACGTCCGCGCGGCCTTCTACCGTGGCAGCCGTGACTGACGACTGGACGGGCGTGACGGACGACGGCGGCGCCGGCGTGACGGATGGCGGCGCGGAGGCGGACGACGGCGCGGGGGCGGACGGCCGCGCGGGGGTGGCCGGTGGCTGGCGGGGGTGGCGGAGCGCCACCGAGGAGGCGCTGTACGGCCGGGACGGTTTTTTCGTGCGCCAGGCGCCGAGTGCGCACTTCCGCACCTCCGTGCACGCCTCCCCGCTGTACGCGGCAGCCGTCGCCGCCCTGCTGTGCCGGGTGGACGACGCCCTCGGCCGGCCGGAGCGACTGGCGTTCGTGGACGTCGGCGCGGGCCGCGGCGAGCTGAGCGCGG
>NZ_BAAHCA010000444.1:0-3986 GCF_054776295.1 Streptomyces sparsus | reverse complement strand
CCCGGAGGCCGCGGCCTCGCCGCCGCCCGTCCGCCGGCCCGGGTCAGATGGCCATCGCCTCCTGGATCCAGCGCCGGACCCGGTAGGGCAGCCACCAGACCAGCTCGCCGACCTGGCCCACCAGCTGCTCGGAGCGGAAGTCGGCCAGCACCTCGGGCGGCACCGCGTCGGCGGGCGCGCCGTACGACAGCACCCGGACCGCTTCCCGGTACTCCGGCTCGTCCGTGGTGAAACGCCGCAGCTCACCCCAGCGCCGGTCGCGGATCTGGAGGAAGCCGGGGCCCTGCCGCCACAGGCACTTGCACAGGTAGTGCTCGTCACGCCAGGTCCGGAGCACCGCCCCGGCGTCGGGGGAGCCGGTGAGCGCGACCGGCGGCTGGAGGTGGTTGAGCTGCCGCCACTCCTGCGGATCGTCGCCCAGCGCGAGCCGCCACTCCACCAGCACGGCCTGCGCGGTCAGGTCCCGGACGAGGCACAGGGACCGCACGGTGTCGGCCGCGGCCTGCTCGTCGGCGGGGGCGCCGAGCCGGACCGTGCCGTGCAGTCGGACGCGCCGGGCGCCCTGCTGCCACAGATGTGCCGCGGCGTCGGGGCCGGGCGCCGCGGTCGACTCGCCCAGGCACATGCCGGGCAGTGTGCAGGCGTCGAGGTCGTAGTCGCGCCACGCGGTGATGGTGGGGCCCGCCGTCAGGTCGGGGGCGGAGACGCTGCTCATCGGGTACTCCTCGCACTAGGACACCGGCGCTGCCGGTGGAGGCTGCCGAAGGGGCGCGACCCGGGCGACGCCGGTGGTGCGTGCCCCGGGTGCGGCGGGTCAGACCGGGACGACGGCCGGGGGCGCCTGCCCCTCGGCGGGCTGCTCGGCGCCGGTACGGGTGTGCCGCATGAAGTCCAGCCGCAGCAGGTCCTCGTTCACCGCGCGCGGCGCGAGGTGCACGTACTGCCCGGAGTCGGTGAAGACCAGGCCCAGGTCCACCCACGTGTCGAGCAGTTCCCGCAGGCGCGGCTCGTCGGCGGCGCCCTCCCCGCGCAGTTTGCGGAGCAGCGCGGGCACGGTGTGCGGCTGGTCGAGCAACCGGAAGGCGGCCAGCTCCAGCGGATCGGTCAGCTCCATGGTCCGCCACGAGAAGCCCCGCCTGCGGCTGACGAGCACGATGCGGTCCCCGACGTCGGCCTGGGTGAGGCGGCTCGCCGGGTAGTGGTCCTTCCACGCGCCGAGCGCCTCGTTGAGCCGTTCCACCGTCTTGCCGCCGATGCCGCGCTCGGGGGCCTCGAAGACGTACGCCAGGTCGTACAACTCGCTCTCGGGCAGGTCGTACGTGAACCGGTAGTGCTCCTCGGGACGCAGCCCGGTGAAGCCCAGCGCGGGCTGGTTGAAGTAGGGGCTGAACCGTTCGATGGCGATCCGCGCCGACAGGTCCACCGGCGGGTTGAGGTGCTCCAGCGCGGGCAGTTGCGCGATGACCGGCTCGTAGTCCTCGTCGCGTTCGCCGGGGAACCCGTGCAGGTAGTTCCACGACACGGCCAGCCCCGTCTCGGCGCCGTCCCGCAGCATCCGCACGTTCTGGCAGCCGCTGACGCCCTTGTCCATCAGGTCCAGTACGCGGCTGTTCAGGCTCTCGATGCCGGGCTGCACGTAGATCATGCCGGCGTCGGCCAGCGTCTGGAGCTGAGCGCGGCGCATGTTGGCCTTGATCTCGATGTGCATGCGCAGGTCGTAGCCGCTCTCCACGATGCGGGGCAGCACCGTGTTGAGGTAGCCCATGTCGAGGATGTTGTCGACCAGGTACATGTCCAGTACCCGGTGGGTGCGGGCGAGTTCCATGATCTCGGTGTAGAAGGTGTCCGGGCTCTTGCTGCGGTACTGCATGAACGAGCCGTTGAGGCCGCAGAAGGTGCAGTGGTGCTTCTCGCCCCACCAGCAGCCGCGGGCCCCCTCGACGACGAGCTTGGGTTCGACCCAGTGCCGGGCGGCCGACTGCGCCAGCCGCTCGAAGTAGCCGCCGTAGTCCGGCGGCAGGATCGCGGCGGGCGGCAGCGGCGTGGTGGTCATCGGGTTGGCGACCGCCGCGCCCTCACCGTCCCGCCAGCACAGGCCGGGCACGGTGGCCGGGTCGGCGTCCCCGCCGATCACCGACAGGGTGCGGGGGAACGCCGCCTCGCCCTCACCGCGCACCACGTAGTCGACGAACGGGAAGTTGCGGTGGGCGGCCGCGCCCTGCTCGGCGTCGCAGTTGGCGCCGCCCATGACGGTGGTGATGTGCGGCGCGAGGCGCTTGATCTCCCGGGCGGCGGCGAGCGCCGCGGTGTTCTGCTGGAAGGTGGAGGTGAAGCCCACCACGTCCGGTTCGGCCGCGACCACGGAGGCGGCCGTCTCCCGTACGAACTCCGGTGCCAGCCGGTGCAGTTCATGACTCATGCGCATGCGTGCCCGGTTCAGCCGGCGGTGCATCGCGGCGGTGAACTCCTCGCTTCTCCACTCCGGGTCGTCGTACAGGGCGGAGGAGAACACCCAGTCGCCGCACCCCATGAAGTACGAGGACAGCGCGTAGTACTCGTAGTCGCCCTTTCCGAACTCCGTTCGCCGGGTGATCCAGTCGGTGAACTCCAGGTTGGCGTGCACGACGTCGGCGCTGGCGCCGGGCGTGCGCTCGTTGACGCTGCGTTTGAGGATGCCCAGGGCGAGTGAGGGCAGGTCGATCGGTGACCAGGGCATGTTGACCAGCAGCACACGCATGGCAGCTCCTCCGTGGACGGTGGCGGTGGGACGCGGCGGCCGGCCGGCCGCCGCGGGGAAGACCGGCCCGGCGACTGTCGGGCGTTCGCCGGGCCGGCCGGTTCGGCTAGTCCTCGTCCGGTGCCTCTGCGTTGCGCAGCGGGATGGTCACGGTGATGCCGATCCCCGGCTTGCGGTTCTCCTCGTCACCCTCGAGCGGGTCGTTGTGGATGATGTCCTTCTGCATGTCGCCACCTCCTCTCATCGGTCGGGCCCGGTGGCTCCGGTGGCCGGGTGGGCCGCGGAGCCGTCGGGCCGGCGGGTCCCGCCCCGGGCGGGGCGGGAAGCTGGGTGGGCCTGCGGTGTGTCCCGCAGGGTCCGGTGCAGGAACTCCAGGGCCCGGCGCAGCGCCGCGACGTGGTCGGCGCCGCGGTAGCCGTCGTGACCCGTGTCCAGCCACAGCTCCTCGTAGGGCACGTCGGCGTCCCGCAGCGCGGCGAGGTAGCGGCGGATCTGCCCCGGCGGGCACTTGACGTCCCGAGTGGCGGCGATCACCAGCAGCGCGGCCCGGACGTCGGTCGCGTAGTGCACCGGTGAGCTGCGGGCGTAGCGTTCGGGCACCTCGTCGGGCGTGCCGCCGTGGAGCCGCTCGTCCAGGGCGCGCAGGGCGGGCGTGCCGGTGCGGTACGCCTCGACACTGTCCGCGACGGGCTTCATCGCGACGCCCGCCTGCCACAGCCCGGGCCGGGTGCCCAGCGCCAGCAGGGCCAGGTAGCCGCCCCAGGAGGTGCCCCACAGGCCGAGCGCGTCCGGTCGGGCGAGGCCGCGCCGCAGCAGGTCGGAGCGGACCGCCACCAGGTCGGCGACCTGCGTCAGTCCGACGCCCTCGGCGTACGCGGACCGCCAGCGCGGCCCGTAACCGGTCGATCCGCGGTAGTTGGTCCTGGCCACCGCGAAACCGGAGGCGACGAGGGAGTGCACCATCGGGTCGTAGGCGTCCCGGTCGTGGTCGGCGGGGCCGCCGTGCAGCAGGAAGACCAGCGGCGGCGGCCGGTCCGGGCGGTGTTCCGGGTGGCTGAGCAGCGTGTGCACCGGGCCCTGCGGGCCGGGCGTCCACAACTCGGTGTGCCGGCCGGGCACCCGTGCGGGCGGTGTCGTCAGCCCCGGCAGCGGGGTGCCCGCGGTGGAGCACAACCGCGGCTCGGTGGCGCTGTCGGTCCACAGGTAGTGCACGTCGCCACCGGGGCGGGGCGCCGCGTCCAGGATGCTG
>NZ_BAAHCA010000443.1:0-3986 GCF_054776295.1 Streptomyces sparsus | reverse complement strand
CGGTGCCGGGGGCCCGGCCGAGCCCCAGATCGATCCGGCCCGGGGCCAGCGCTTCGAGCGTGCCGAACTGCTCGGCGATCACCAGCGGCGCGTGGTTGGGCAGCATCACGCCGCCGGAGCCGAGCCGGATGCGCCGCGTACCGGCGGCCAGATGGGCCAGGATCACCGCGGGCGAGGAACTCGCCACGCCGGGGACGGAGTGGTGCTCGGCTACCCAGAAGCGGTGGTAGCCGCGGCGCTCGGCGAGGCCGGCGAGCTCCGCCGAGGTGCGCAGGGCGTCCGTGGCGGTGCTGCCTGTGCCGACCGTCGCCAGGTCGAGCACCGACAGCGGCACGGGCGCACTGCCCCGCACCTGCCCGCGTATGTGAACCTCGCGCTGTTCCGCCACTTGTGTGCCGCCTCTCCCTTTCCCCGCTGTATGTGCCTCCCGGGCAACCGTTGCGCGCCGCGCGCTATTCCTCGGGCGGCACGGGCGGGGCGCCGCCGAGAGCGGGCGGGTGAGGGAGAGGCCACGGGTGGGAGGGGGCGCGGGCCGGGTCCGGTCACGGATCCGGCCCGCGGCCGGTGTCAGCGGTCGCCGAAGAGGGCTCCGAGCGACGGGCAGCGCACGTCCAGGTCGAGCAGCCGCAGCCCCTCCCAGGCGGTGACCTGGTTGGCGGTCAGCACCGGCTTGCCGAGGGCCATCTCCAGGTCGGGCAGGAACGCCGCGCTGTGCAGTGCGGTGTCCGGCAGCAGCACGGCCTGGGCGTCCCGGTGGTCTCCGGCGCCGGCCAGGGTGAGCGTCTCCTCCCGGCCCCAGGTCCCGACCTCGGCGGCGGTGATGATGCCGCTGCCGCGCAACGAGACGACCTCAATGCCGGCCGCCTTCAGGAACGCGGCGAAGTGCTCGGCGACGTCGTCCGGATAGGTGGCGGCGACCGCGACCCGCTCCAGACCCAGCGACCTCGCGGCGTGCGCGAAGGCGAACGAGGTGCTGGACGCCGGCAACCCGGCGGTGGTGGCCAGCTCCCTTACCTGCTCGTGCGCGCCGTCCCAGCCGAAGACGAAGCTGGCACTCGTGCACGCCCAGACGACGGCCTGCGCGCCCTGTGCCTTCAGGGTGTCGACGCCGGCCGCGAGCCGGCCGGCGGCCCCCATCTCCAGCAGCGCGTCGACGCGGTGCGCGTCCTCACCGATGTCGGTGTGCACCAGCGGCAACCGGACGTCGGCGCCCGTCTCCCGCAACAGGCCCTCCAGCCGCGGGTAGTCGTCCTCCGCCGAGTGGCCCGGGTAGAGGAATCCGACCGAGTGGCCCATCTGCAACTCCCTTGGTACTGCGGTGCTTTCCCCCTGCGCCCCGCAGGGGTCATACGGGCGGCTGACCGCCCGGGTCGTCCCCGAACGGCGGCTCCGCCAGCGCGTCGAGCGGCTCGGAGTCCGGACCGGGTAGCGCGCTGCCGGCGTAGGCGGCCTCCGGGCCGGGAAGCGGCTCCGCCGCCGGTTCCGGCAGTGCCGCCATGGCGGCGGGACCACGTCTCGCCACCGGGTCGAGCAGTGCCTGGTACGGTCCCACGGCGCGCTTGCCGATGGCCCGCAACGCGGCCCACACCGTCACCTGGTTCGCCGACAGGACGGGCATGCGCAGCTCCGCCTCCAGCTGCGGGATGACGTCGTAGGTCGGCAGGTTGGTGCAGCTGATGAAGAGCGCGTCGGGGCTGTCCGCGACCGCCTCCCTGGCCATCTCCACCACGTCCCGGTAGGGCACCTTCCAGATGTGCCGCGTCAGTCCCAGGTAGCTGCGGCCGGTCACCTCGATGCCCGCCTCGCCGAGGTAGTCCTCCAGCGAGTCCGTCACCGACTTGGTGTAGGGCGTGACGACGGCGATGCGCCGGGCGCCGATCTCCGTCAGCGCGGCCAGCAGCGCGCCGGAGGTGGTGAGCGCCGGGATCTCGCCTGCCTGGACCATCGCCGAGGTGATGCCGCGCTCACCGGCGCCGCCGCCGACGAAGGAACCGGAGGTGCAGGCGTAGGCCACCACTTCGGGTGCGACCGCGATCAGCGCCTGCACGGCCTCCCGCAGCGTCTCGTGCTCGCTCACCAGCCGGGCGAGGTCGAGGCTCACCTCGACGGGCACGAACGGCGTCCGGGTGAGGTGGAGTGACACGTCGTCCGGCACCCAGCGCCACAACTCGCGGTCCAACGCGAAGTCGAACGGCGCGACGATTCCCACGCCGCGCTGCGGGCCCGGGCCACCGAGAAACGAGACATCCATATTCGTGCCCCTCATCCTACGCAGGACGGCCGATGCGGCCGGAGAGAAAAAAGCAGCCGGACAGGATGCCGGAACGCCGGGACAGATGCCTTCATTGACGAATGTAGTTTCTCATCCCTACCGTGGTCAATCCTTGGCTTCTACTTCGATGCACTGCCTTCACGATCCACTGGGACCTTCACGGTCCAGTGAAACCCGCCCTCGTTTCGAAATGGTTTCCCGCCTATGTCCGTACCACGTGTCCTGGTCCTCGACGCCGACCCGCTGCCCGACCTGCGGCGGCTGGAGGGGCGTGCCGAGGTGCTGCACGCCGACGAGCGCACGCTCGCCGAGCGGCTGCCCGAGGCCGATGTCCTGCTGGTCTGGCACTTCACCACCGACGCGGTGAAGTTGGCCTGGCCGGGTGACGGGCCCCGGCCGGGGTGGGTGCACACCGCCAGTGCCGGCGTGGACCGGCTGCTGCCCGAGCTGGCCGGATCGAACACCGTGATCACCAATGCCCGGGGCGTCTTCGACCAGCCGATCGCCGAATACGTCGCCGGTTTGGTAGTGGCCATGGCCAAGGATTTTGCCGGGACATGGGAATTGCAGCGCGAACACCGATGGCGGCACCGGGAGACAATGCGGGTCGGTGGAACACGAGCGGTCGTGGTGGGTTCCGGTCCCATTGGCCGTGCTATCGGACGCACTTTGCAGGCACTGGGTGTCACGGTGGAACTCGTGGGGCGACGGGAGCAGACCGGCGATCCGGAATTCGGCACGGTGCACGCGAGTGGCACGCTGGACAGCCTGCTGCCGCAGGCCGACTGGGTGGTGTGTGCCGCTCCCCTCACCGCGGCGACGGTCGGCATGTTCGACGCCGACGCGTTCGCCAGGATGAACCCCGCGGCGCACTTCGTCAATATCGGGCGCGGCCGACATGTCGTGACCGCCGATCTGGTCGACGCGTTGCGCCGGGGCGTGATCCGGGGCGCGGCGGTGGACGTGCTGGACGAGGAGCCGCTCGCGCCGGACAGTCCGCTGTGGGACGTGCCCGGTCTGCTGGTGTCGCCGCACATGAGCGGCGACACCCTGGGCTGGCGGGACGACCTGGCGGTGCAGTTCCTGGACAACTACGACCGCTGGGCCGCGGGCAGGCCGCTGCTCAACGTGGTGGACAAGGAGCTGGGCTACGTCCCGGCCTCCTGACACCCGCGGCGCCCCGGACACCGGGGCGCCCACACCGCCGCCCGGTGCGCACCGGGCGGCTTCGCCTCCGGGAGGAACGCGTTGACCGATCTGACCGCCATGACCGCGACGGAACTCGTCGCGGGGTACGCCGCCGGCGACTTCTCCCCCGTCGAGGTGACGAGGGCCGCCCTCACCCGTGCCGAGACCGTGCAGCCGCGGGTGAACGCGTTCGTCCGGATCGACGCCGAGTCCGCGCTGGAGCAGGCCCGCACGTCCGAGGACCGCTGGCGGCGCGGTGAGCCGGCCGGCCTGGTGGACGGGGTGCCGACCACCGTCAAGGACATCCTGCTGCAACGCGGCGGCCCGACGCTGCGCGGCTCGTGGGGCGTCTCCGCCGAGGGCGACTGGGACGAGGACGCGCCCTCGGTCGCCGCCCTGCGCCGGCACGGCGCGGTGTTCCTCGGCAAGACCACCACCCCGGAGTTCGGCTGGAAAGGGGTCACCGACAGCCCCCGGCACGGCGCCACGGGCAATCCGCACGATCCGTCCCGGACCGCGGGCGGCT
>NZ_BAAHCA010000442.1:0-3990 GCF_054776295.1 Streptomyces sparsus | reverse complement strand
GTGCGGCGCGTCCGGGTGACCGGGCGGGCCGGCGCGGAGCCCTCCGGGGCTCAGGCGCCTCCCCGCACGCCGCCTACTCCCTCACCTACGCCGTCGGTACGGCGTCCGGCTCCAGGGCCCGGCTCCCAGGCCCAGGCCCGGATCGCCGCTCGCATGCGTCCCCCTCGAACCTTCCGTGCAGCTCCGCCCACACATGCTTGCCCCACGGCAGCAGTTCGGTCCCCCATGCCTCCGCCAGTTCCCTGACAAGCGCGATGCCGCGCCCGCTTTCGTCCTCGGCACCGGGGTTCCTGCGCACCGGGCGGGCCTTGGAGAAGTCGACGACGCCGATGCGTACGCGTGCCGGGCCGGGCCGGTCGATGACGACTCGGACGGACTCCCTCCGAGCGTGCCGGACGGCGTTGGACACCAGCTCGGAGACGATCACGGTGCCGTCCTCGGCCAGGTCGGCCAGGTCCCAGACAGCCAGCGCGACGCGCAGCAGGCGCCGGGCGGCCGCGGCGCTCTCGGGCCGACGGGGGAGTGTCTCGCTGTACCCCGGGGAGCCGGTGGAGCGGGAGCGCGCGGTAGGTTGCGGCATGTCGGTCTGCTCTCTCAGATCGGCCGAGCCCCGGGACCGGTCGCACGGTCGCCGGGGCGCTGTCCGCTCATGCAAGCGCCATGCCCGAGACGGTTACAGGGACGCAACGTCCCAGTTTCGGCACGCTATTCGGTGACCCCGAGGAACTCCGCCAACGGCCGGAGGCCCGGGGGATGTCGGGGGAGCGACCACAGGTCGCGCACTATGGCCACGGCCAGCGTGTGGTGCCGCATCCACGTCGGCGCCACCCGGCGCAGGGACTCCAGGGTCTTCACGGCCCCCGCGGCATCCCCGATGTCCGCGTGGGCCCGTGCCACGTCCAGCAGCAGCCACGTCCGCCAGGACGGCGGGGTGTCCTTGCTCAGCCGCATGCCCTTGGCCAGCGCCAGGGCGTCCTGCGGGTGCCCGTACTGCACCGCGAGACGGACTCGTTCGATGCGGACCGATGACGGGCTGAACACGCTGACCATGCGGTTGTCGCCGCCGTCGGGCAGCCCCGAGACGCGGGCGGCTTCCTTCTCCGCCGTTTCCATCATCACCGCCGCGCGCTCGTAGTCGCCGCTCCGCGCAGCCGACGTGGCGGCGCTCATGGTCAGCGCGCCCCACACCTTCAGGCCGTCGGCTGTCCCGTCGCGGACCGCGTCCGGCATCTCGTCGGCGGCGCGGAGGGCGATGCTCAACGCGTCCTCCAGGCGGCCCTGCCGCTGGTAGGCCCACGCCGTGGAGTTGACGATCATCGGGAGGAGCAGCGGATCGGAGGACCGAGCCGCAGCGTCCATGGCGCGTTCCAGGCTCGTCAGGGCCAGGTCGGTCTTGCCCATCCGTACGGCGACGTGTCCGGCGAGCTGGAGCGCCTTGCCCAGGGCCGCGTGACCGGCCCTGCGTTCCCCGTCGTTGCCCGATGCCGTGGCGGTGCGGGCGTCGGAGAGCAGGTCCGGCAGCGCCTTCATCACCGTGTCGAACTCGGCGGCGTGGTACCGCGTCCAGCCGTCCGCGATCCGCTCGCGGAGGTCGTCCAGCGAGAAGCCGGGCCCCGGCGGCTCCGGCTCCGGTCCCCAGCGCACGGGCATGACGGCACGGCGTACGGCGACGAAGCGGGGGCCGTCGTTCTCGCCCGAGGAGGAGACCGCAGGCGGGTCACCCAGGAGCGTGGTCAGTTCCACGCCGAGACCGTCGGCCAGGGCGTGCAGCGTGGGCAGGCGGGCCGAGTGCTTGCGCCGCTGTTCGAGCTGGCGGATCACGTCGACGGACACGCCGGAGCGCTCGGCCAGTTCCTCCTGCGTCAGGGAGGCCAGGCGGCGCAAGCGGCGCAGGGTCCTCCCCAGGTCTTCGTCTGCCACCTCGTCACGGTACGCCGCCGTACGTGCCCAGCCGCACGGTCACGGCGGCACCCGGTCGCGGGGCGCGGGTCGCGAGCGCCGCTCAGCCGGTCGGGGCCCGCTTGCCGAGGAACTCGATCAGCAGATCGGTGACGGCTGACGGCCGCTCCAGGCTGGGAAGGTGGCCCGCCCACGGCAGTTCCACGTGGTCGGCGTTCGCGAGCAGTTGCGGCAGTCGGGCAGCGATCTCCCGGAAGTCCGCCAGGTCATGGCCGCCCGACACGATCAGGGAGGGCGCGCTGACCGCCGACAGATCGACCGCGGTCTCGACCGGCTCGAACTCCTCAGCGGCTGCCAGCTGCACCTCGAAGGCGAGCCGCTGCATGCGGCGTACCGCCTCGCGGGCGGTCTCGTCGGCGTCCGGGCCGAGCCACGTCTCGACCATCAGTTCCGTCGCTCCGGTGATGTCGCCCGCCTCGATCAGCGCTTCCTCCCGCTCCCCGAGCGCGTTCAGCTCGGCTGAAGGTTCATGGCCCGGCAGGGCGGAGCAGAGCAAGGCGACGGCGCTCACCCGGTCCGGTCGGCGCGCGGCGATCTCCAGTGCGACCTGGCCACCGTACGAGGACCCCACCAGCGCCACCTGCGCGACGCCCAGACCGTTCAGGAGGGCCAGCACGTCCTCGGCGTCGCTGTACGGCCGGTCCGGCGCGGGCGTCTCACCGAAGCCCCGAAGGTCGCAGCGCACCAGCCGGTAGCCGGCGCCGATCAGGGCGGACCACTGCGGGTCCCACATCCGCCGGTCGCAGACCCCGGAGTGCAGCAGTACCACCACAGGACCGTCTCCGGCCACGTCATGAGAAAGCGTCATCCGGCGGACACTACGCGGTGGTCGATCGAAGGGCCTCCGGATATCGGAGCTCTCGGCAGGCCGCCACCGCCCCGGCTGCCCGCCCGGGGCACGATGCCCGTCGCGCCCCTACAGCGCCTTGCGCTGGGTGAGGCGGGTGAAGGCGAGCCAGCCGGGCAGCACCGGGAACCAGAAGGTGAGTACCCGGAAGAGCAGCACCGCCGAGGTGGCGGTTGCGGCGTCCAGCTTGCCGATGGTGGTCAGGCCCGCGAACAGCGCGCCCTCCACCGCACCCAGCCCGCCGGGGGTCGGGGCGGCGGATCCCAGCGCGTTGCCGGCCAGGAACACCACGGCGACCACGGCGAAGCTGGCCTCGCCGCCGAACGCCCGGATCGACGCGTCCAGGCACATCACGAAGGCGAGCGTCAGCAGCACCATGCCGCCGAGCCCCGCGAGCAGCTTGCGCGGCCGCTGCACCACGTCCAGCATGCGCGGCACCACCCCGGCGAACAGCGAGCGGACCCGGGTGACGACGAAGTTGCGCAGGCCCGGGATCGCGGTGACCACCAGCGCCAGCACCGCAACGGTCAGCAGACCCGCGATGACCGTGCGGGACGGCGGAATGGACGGTGCCTGCTCCTTGCCCGTCAGATAGCCGAAGAACAGCAGCAGCATGATGTGCGAGCCCAGGCCGAACAGCTGCGAGGCACCGACGCTGGCCACGGCGTGGCCCGGACGCACTCCGGCACGTTGGAGGAAGCGGGTGTTCAGGGCCACACCGCCGACCGCCGCGGGGGCGACTAGTTTGACGAACGAGCCGGCGACCTGGGCCAGCACCGTCCGCAGGAACGGCACCTTCTCCGGGACGAACCCGAGCAGGCTGAGTGCCGCCGCCGGATAGGTGAGCGCGGAGAGCAGCGCCGCCACCGCCACCCAGCCCCACTCGGCGTTGGTGAGGAAGTCGGCGAAGTTGATGTGGACGATCTGGGACAGCAGGAAGTACACCGCGAGCGCCCCGGCGATCATGCTGATCAGGGTCCGCGGTCTGATGCGCTCCAGCCGGACGGGCTCTATGGCGGCCTGCGGGCGGATGCTCAGCACCTCGCTGCGGATCTGAGTGAGCAGGTCCTCCTCCCGCGCGCCCTCCAACGCCTCGTCGAGCGCGCGCTTGTCGGCGTTGCGCTCGGCGCGCACCGCCTCGCGGCTGCCCGGCTCGGGCGCCTCTCCGCGCGCCTCGCGCGCCT
>NZ_BAAHCA010000441.1:0-4010 GCF_054776295.1 Streptomyces sparsus | reverse complement strand
ATGGCGGCCTCCTCCGCCCCCGCGGCGCCCCCGTCGATGCCGTGGTCGTCGGCCACGACCTCCTTGGTGGTGTCGGCCTCCACGCCGCGGTCGGGCGCCGTCAGCCGGCCCGCGCGGGCGTCACCCGTCTCCGGGTCCACCGGCTCGCCCTCACCGCCGGGCAGGTCGCCCACGCCGTCACCGTCCGGCGGCGACACGTCCGGCCGCTCCTGGGTCAGGCGCTCGTCCAGCGACTCGCCCTCGTTCATCTCGGAGGCCGTCGTGCCGTGCTTGGTGACGCCCAGCGGCTTCTCCGGCGGGGAGTAGCCCTCGTCGAGGATGTCGTCGTACGTCCGCTCGCCCACCGCGTCCTGGAGGTCGAGCGGCGCCGCGTCCTCCTGCTCCTCGTTGCCGCCGGTGGGCTGGTAGACGTCATCAGCCATCTGCTCGTCACTCATGATGCCTCCTCGTTACCCGTGGGTGGCAGCCGTTCCGCTGCCCCTCAGGCCGGGTTTCCACTGAGGAGGCGCTCAAAAGCCCCGGCCCGGTATGCCACCCACCAGGGGCAACCGGCGCCGGACACCGAACGGCCGCACGCCGCCGGCCGCGCATCGGGCCGCTCCCGCACGCCGGGCCGCACCCCGGCCGTGGGCGGTCAGCCCGGGTCGGTTTCGGAGCGGTCGGGGCCGGCGAAGGCGGCGAGCAGGCGCTCGGCGGCCAGGGTGACCGTGAGGGCGCCCTCGCGCACGTCCCGCTCCAGCCCGGGAGCGAGTCGGCGCACCTCCGGGTGGTCGCGCAGCCGGTCCAGGAGCTGGTCGCGGACCATCGACCACACCCACTCGACCTGCTGGTCACGCCGCTTGCCCTGGAGCGCGCCGGTGGCGTCCAGGATGCGGCGGTGCTGCTCCAGCCGCTCCCAGACCTCCTCCAGCCCCTGGCCCTCCCGGGCACTGCACGTGAGCACCGGCGGGTTCCACGGCGCGTCCGGCGGCTGGAGCAGCCGCAGCGCTCCGGCCAGCTCCCGGGCCGCCGACCGGGCGTCCCGCTCGTGCGGGCCGTCGGCCTTGTTGACGGCGACCACGTCGGCCAGCTCCAGCACGCCCTTCTTGATGCCCTGGAGCTGGTCACCGGTCCTGGCGAGGGTGAGCAGCAGGAACGAGTCGACCATGCCGGCGACGGTGATCTCCGACTGGCCGACACCGACCGTCTCCACCAGCACCACGTCGTAGCCGGCGGCCTCCATCACCACCATCGTCTCGCGGGTGGCGCGGGCCACACCGCCCAGCGTGCCGGAGGTCGGCGACGGGCGGACGAACGCCGCCGGGTCCACCGCCAGGCGGGCCATCCGCGTCTTGTCGCCGAGGATCGAGCCGCCGCTGCGGCCGGACGACGGGTCGACGGCCAGCACCGCGACCCGATGGCCCCGGCCGGTCAGCATCGAGCCCAGCGCGTCGATGAACGTCGACTTGCCGACCCCGGGCACCCCGCTGATGCCCACCCGGCGCGCCGCGCCCGCGTGCGGCAGCAGCTCCACCAGCAGCTGCTGGGCCAGCTGCCGGTGGTCGGCGCGGGTGGACTCCACCAGCGTGATGGCCCGCGCGATCTGCGAGCGGGAGCCCTCCCGCACACCCCGGACGTAGGCGTCTATGTCGATCTTCCGCGGCATCAGCGCACGCCGCTCACAGCTCGTGGCCGAGGCTCGCGGCCAGCGACCGGACCAGGTCGTGCGCGGCGTCGGGAATCACCGTCCCCGGCGGGAAGACCGCCGCCGCACCCATCTCCTTCAGCGGCTCCACGTCCTGCGGCGGGATCACACCGCCGACCACGACCATGATGTCCTCGCGCCCCTGCCCGGCCAGCTCCTCCCGCAGCGCCGGCACCAGCGTCAGGTGCCCGGCGGCCAGCGAGGAGACGCCGATGATGTGCACGTCCGCCTCGACGGCCTGGAGCGCCACCTCGGCGGGCGTCTGGAACAGCGGGCCGACGTCCACGTCGAAACCCAGGTCGGCGAAGGCGGTGGCGATCACCTTCTGGCCGCGGTCGTGGCCGTCCTGGCCCATCTTGGCGACCAGGATGCGCGGCCTGCGTCCCTCGGCCTGCTCGAACTCGCCCACCAGGGCGCGGGTGCCCTCCAGCGCGGAGGACGACCCGGCTTCGTCTCGGTACACACCCGAGATCGTACGGATCTGGCCGGCGTGCCGCCCGTACACCTTCTCCAACGCGTCGGAGATCTCCCCCACGGTGGCCTTGGCGCGGGCCGCGTTCACCGCCAGGTGCAGCAGGTTGCCGTCCAGGCCGCCGCCCGGCCGGTGGCCCTCGTCAGCCGCCGCGGTCAGGGCGCGCAGCGCGTCCTGGCAGGCCGCCTCGTCGCGCTCCTCGCGCAGCCGCCGCAGCTTGGCGATCTGCTGGCTGCGCACCGAGGAGTTGTCGACCTTCAGCACGTCGATCCGCTCGTCGGTCTCCACCCGGTACTTGTTGACGCCGATCACCGGCTGCCGGCCCGAGTCGATGCGCGCCTGGGTACGGGCCGCCGCCTCCTCCACCCGCAGTTTCGGGATGCCCGCGTCGATGGCCTTCGCCATGCCGCCGGCCTCCTCGACCTCCTGGATGTGCTGCCAGGCCCGCCGCGCCAGGTCGTGCGTCAGCCGCTCCACGTAGGCGCTGCCGCCCCACGGGTCGATGACCCGGCAGGTGCCGGACTCCTGCTGGAGCAGCAGCTGCGTGTTGCGGGCGATGCGCGCCGAGAAGTCCGTCGGCAGCGCCAGCGCCTCGTCGAGCGCGTTGGTGTGCAGCGACTGGGTGTGGCCCTGCGTCGCGGCCATCGCCTCCACACAGGTGCGGGTGACGTTGTTGAACACGTCCTGCGCGGTCAGCGACCAGCCCGACGTCTGCGAATGGGTGCGCAGCGAGAGCGACTTGGCGTTCTTCGGGTCGAACTGCCGGACCAGCTTGGCCCACAGCAGCCGGGCCGCGCGCAACTTGGCGACCTCCATGAAGAAGTTCATGCCGATCGCCCAGAAGAACGACAGCCGGGGCGCGAACGCGTCCACGTCCAGGCCCGCGCCCATGCCGGCCCGCAGGTACTCCACGCCGTCGGCGAGGGTGTACGCCAGCTCCAGGTCGGCCGTCGCCCCGGCCTCCTGGATGTGGTAGCCGGAGATGGAGATGGAGTTGTACCGCGGCATCCTCTGCGAGGTGTACGCGAAGATGTCGGAGATGATCCGCATCGACGGCAGCGGCGGGTAGATGTAGGTGTTGCGGACCATGAACTCCTTGAGGATGTCGTTCTGGATGGTCCCCGCCAGCTTCTCGGGCGGCACCCCCTGCTCCTCGGCGGCGACGATGTACAGCGCCAGCACGGGCAGCACCGCGCCGTTCATCGTCATCGACACGCTCATCCGGTCCAGCGGGATGCCGTCGAACAGCTGCCGCATGTCGTAGATCGAGTCGATCGCGACGCCCGCCATGCCCACGTCGCCGGTCACGCGCGGGTGGTCGCTGTCGTAGCCGCGGTGCGTCGGCAGGTCGAAGGCGACGGACAGGCCCTTCTGCCCGGCGGCCAGGTTGCGCCGGTAGAAGGCGTTCGACTCCTCGGCGGTGGAGAAGCCCGCGTACTGGCGGATCGTCCACGGCTGGTTCACGTACATCGTCGGGTAGGGGCCGCGCAGGTACGGCGTGATGCCCGGGTAGGTGCCCAAAAAGTCCAGGCCGTCGAGGTCCTCCCCGGTGTACAGCGGCTTGACGCCGATGCCCTCCGGCGTCTCCCACACCAGGTCCTCGGCGCTCTTGCCGGCGCTCTGCCGGAAACCCTCCCGCCACCGCTCCGCCGCCGACGGGCCGGCCGGGTCCGCCGCGGGGCCCGGGTCGACCGGGCCCAGGTCGACGCCGGTGAAGTCCGGAATGCCGCCGCTCATCACACCACTCCCGCTTCGTTCGGGCCCGCGTCGCCGCGTCCCGCTCCGCCCGCACCCGAACCGCCGTCGCCACCCGGCCCGTTATCCGGCCCGCCGTCGTCGTCCGGCCCGCTGTCA
>NZ_BAAHCA010000440.1:0-4014 GCF_054776295.1 Streptomyces sparsus | reverse complement strand
GGGTGCCGCGCCCAGCACGGCACGCCCCGGAACGGCTCGCCCGGCAGGGGCACCAGCCGGGCTTCCGGCGGGGTCTGGGTGCTCCAGTCCAGGTCGTGGCCCCGCTCGTAGAGCCGGGCCAGTACGCCAGGCACGCCGTCCGTGGCGGTTGCGATGGAGAGCACCTCGGCGCCAGGCCGGCCGGCGAGGTGCTCGGCCAGCAGGTCGCTGAGCTCGCCCCGGGAGCCCAGCTCCACGAACACCACTGGACCAAGGGCGAGTTGCTCATCGGCAACGGACCTCAGACGGTCCGCGTCCAGGGGCGGGGCGGTGACGCCCCCCTCGGACAGCTTCCTGCGGTCCTCGTCGGTGAGGGTGCCGTTGAGGTGACGGACCGCGTAGCGGGAGAGTCCGGAGCTGATCAGTCCGTCCGGGGTGATCCCCGCCCGGACCAGCGCGGCGTGGGCGGCCAGCTGTCCCCGTACGGCACCGGCGTCGTGCTCCGGGAGCGGGAGGGTACCGGGGTCCGTGCCGAAAAGCCCGGAGGGCGGTGCCGCGTCGCCTGACAGGAGGAACACGACACGGGGCCGCGCGGGCACGGAAGCCCCCTGGGTCCCCTGCGGCTCCGGGGCAGCCGTGGCTCCCGAGGCCGCGGCGGCCTCCGGCCACGCCGGGGACGGCCCCACTCCTCGCCTGTCCACCCCGCTCCAGGTCACCGCCGCCGCCAGTTCGGCCGCGAGGTGCCGGGTGCGGTCGGCCACCACGGCCAGCCGGAAGGGATGGTGCTCCCGGCCCGTGTTCAGGGTCCGTGCCACGTCGTCGAGGGCGACATCGCCGGAGCGGAGCGCCAGCGAGAGCCGCTCGCACACCGCGTACAGGTCGGCCTCGGTGCGCCCCGAGACGCCGATCAGCCGGGCCGTGCCGTCCTGGGCCGGGCGCGGCAGCGCGGGCGGCTCCTCGACCACGCAGTGCGCGTTGACCCCGCCGAGGCTGAAGGAGCTGACGCCGGCCCGCCGGGGGCCGGCGGACCGCCACGGCCGCAGCGAGGTCACCACGTCGAGGTCGGCGCCGGTCAGGTCCACCTCCGGTGCGGCCTGCCGGAAGTGCAGGGACGGGTACAGCTCCGCGTGCCGCACACTGAGGATCGCCTTGACCAGACCGGCGATACCGGCCGCGTGGTCGAGGTGGCCGAGATTCGTCTTCAGGGAGCCGATCGGGAGGGTGCCGCCCCGTCCCCGGCGCGCGAGGGCCGGGCCCTCCACCTCGACGGCGTCGCCCAGCCGGGTGCCGGAGCCGTGGGCCTCCAGGTAGCCGGCCGTGGCGAGGTCGAGGCCGGCCCGGTCCCAGGCGCGGTTGATGACGTCGGCCTGGGCGCGGGCGCTGGGGGTGGCGATGGTGGCGGAGTGGCGGCCGTTGTGCGCGGTGGCGGTACCCCGGATCACCGCGTGCACGTGCGCGCCCTCGTCCAGGGCGCGTTCGAGGGTGGTGAGGAGCAGGACCGCGCCGCCCTCTCCGGCGCCCGCGCCGTCCGCCGCCGCGTCGAAGGCGCGGGAGCGGGCGGTGGGCGAGGCGATGCCGGGGAAGTCGCCGACGGCTGCCGCCGGAGCGATGGCGTGGCGCAGGCTCACGCCACCGACGACCGCGTACCCCGCTTCCGCGTCCCGGAGTTCGCGGCAGGCCTGGTGGACGGCGACGAGCGAGCCGTTGCACCCGGTGTCGACGCCGTAGCAGGGGCCGGTGAGGGCGAAGCGGTGGGCGACGCGGGCGGGGAGCGCGAAGGGCATGTTGCCCATGAGGCTGAGGGTGCCGGGTTCGCTGACGAACGGCAGGTATCCGTTGCCGGGCGAGCTGAACACCACGGCCGTCCGGCTGTCGCGCAGCGCCGCGGAGGTGTACCCGGCGTTCTCCAGCGCCTCCTGGGTGAGGTGGAGCGCCAGCCGGTGCTGCGGGTCGGTGACCTCCGCCTCGTGGCGGGAGAGGCCGAATCGCTCGTGGTCGAAGAGGTCGATCCGGTCCAGGTAGCCCATGTCGGGATAGTCAGGTTCCGGGTCGAGGCCGGTGGCGGCGATCCGCTGCGGGGGGACGGGGCGTACGGAGTCCCGTCCGGCGCGGAGGTTCGCGCGCAGGGTCGTGAGGTCGGCCGCCTCGGGCAGGCGGGTCGCGATGCCGATCACCGCGATGCCGCCCGGGGCGGCACCGGTTGTCTGCGCCTTCACGCGGAACACTCCTTCGTCACAGCTCGTAGGCGACCGGGGCGGGCTGGGCGAGCAGTGGCGGAGGGCCCCCGTCGCCGGTGTTCGCGGTCCGTTCTTCGAGGGCGGCCGTCTGGGCGGCGATGGTGGTGAGGTCGAACAGTTCCCCCACACGTACCGTTCCGGGCCACCGCTCCTCCAGGGCGCTGTACAGCTCGATGACCTTGAGCGAGTTGCCGCCGACGCGAAAGAAGTTGTCGTGGGGGCCTGCGTCCTCGTGCCCCAGCACCTCGGCCCAGATCTCCCGGACCGTGTTCCGGAGCGCGGACGGCCCGTCCTCGGTTCCGGGCCGGGGCACTCCGGCACGGGACGCGGTCCGCTCGCCCCCGTCCCCGCCGCCGTCCCTGTCCCCGTCCCTGTCCGCGTCCCTGTCCGCGGGCCGGGAGCCGGGCTCTCCCGGGGCGGGTACGAGGGCGGCGAGGGACCTGCGGTCGGCCTTGCCGGTGGAGGTGAGGGACATCCGGTCGAGCTCGACGAACCGGTGCGGCAGCGCCTGCTCGACGAGGTGGAAGCGGCAGTGGCGGCGCAGTTCCCGGGGGTCGGGGACGGTCCGGCCCGGTGCGGGGGTGAGGAACGCGGTCAGGACCGGTTCGCCGTCCTGCGGCCGTGCGCAGGTCACGACGGCCTGGTCGACGGCGGGATGGACTTCGAGGGCGGCCTCGATGTCGCCGAGTTCGACGCGGGTGCCGCGGATCTTCACCTGCTGGTCGGTCCGGCCGTGGTAGTGCAGTGCACCGGTGGCGTCGCGGTGGGTGATGTCGCCGGTGCGGTAGAGGCGGGCTCCGGGGGGGCCGAACGGGGAGGCGACGAAGCGTTCGGCTGTGAGCCCGGGCGCGCGGGCGTAGCCGAGGGCGACGAAGGCTCCGCCGATGTACAGCTCGCCCTTTTCTCCGGGGCCCGTCTCGCGCAGCCGGTCGTCCAGGACGTGGGCGGTGGCGCCGGGCCAGGGGCGGCCGATGGGGACGCGTTCCGCGTCGGGGTCGGGCCGGCTCTCGACGGTGCAGGAGACGACGGTCTCGGTGGGCCCGTACTCGTTGACGAGCCGGGCGCCCGGCAGCTGCGTGCGATGGGTCCTGACCAGCTCGGGCGTGCAGACCTCACCGGCGACGACGACGACCCGGAGGCTGTGGGGGAGCCGTTCGGAGCCGGCGAGGAGCAGCCGGTAGTAGGACGGTACGACGACGAGGTGGGTCGCCTGGTGGCGGTGGGCGAGCCGGGTGAACTCGGGAGCGAGCTGGAGTTCGCGCGCGGTCGGCAGCAGCAGGGTGTGGCCGTGGGAGAACGACCAGAACATGCCGGCGAGCATGCCGTCGAAGGAGAGGCGCATCGCCATCAGGAAGACCGAGGGGGCGGTGCCGTAGACGGTGCCGCGCGGGCGGACGGAGTCTGCGAGTTGGCGGCGGGTGACCACGACGCCTTTGGGCGGGCCGCTGGAGCCCGAGGTGTAGATGAGGTAGGCGGGGGCGTTCTCCGGGACTGGGGGCGCGGCGGATGCGGCCGTGCGGGCCCCGGCTTCGGCGAGGGCGGTGGGGTCGAGGTCCTCGGCGGGCAGGAGGGGCGGCGGGTCGGGAAGGCGGGCCAGGGTCCGGTCGTCCCGGCTGCCGATGACGACGGCGCAGTCGGTGTCGTGCAGGAGAGCTCGGAGTCTGGCTTCGGGAAGGTCGGGCTCTAGCGCGGCCCAGGCGGCGCCGACGCGGAGCGCGGCGAGGACGGCGACGACCGCGACGGCGCTCTGTTCGAGCCGGAGGCAGACCGTGGTCCCGGGGCGGGCTCCGGCCGCGCG
>NZ_BAAHCA010000439.1:0-4023 GCF_054776295.1 Streptomyces sparsus | reverse complement strand
GTCCCCGAAGCGGGCCGGCGGCAGCCGGGCGGCGCGCCCGGGCTATTCGCCACCGGGCCTTCACCACCGGGCCTTCACCACCGGGCCGTTCGTCACCGGCCGTTCGCCACGGGGCCGTTCGGCCCGACCGGACCATCCGACTCGATCAGACCAGGAGAGAGACATGACGCAGCAAGCCCAGCGGGTCGCCGTCGTCACCGGAGCGACCAGCGGCATCGGTCTCGCGGTGACCCGGCTGCTCGCCCAGCAGGGCCACCGGGTGTTCCTCTGCGCCCGCACCGAGCAGAGCGTCACCGACACCGTCAAGGAACTCCAGGCCGAGGGCCTGGACGTGGACGGCGCGACCTGCGACGTCCGCTCGCCGCAGGACATCGAACGCTTCGTGCGGGACGCGGTGGACCGCTTCGGCACCATCGACGTGCTGGTGAACAACGCCGGCCGGGCGGGCGGCGGAGTCACCGCCGACATCGACGACGAGCTGTGGTTCGACGTCATCAACACCAACCTCAACAGCGTCTTCCTGATGACCCGCGCGGTGCTCAACACCGGTGGCATGCGCCACAAGAACCGCGGCCGGATCATCAACATCGCCTCCACCGCAGGCAAGCAGGGCGTGGTGCTGGGCGCGCCCTACTCGGCGTCCAAGCACGGCGTGGTCGGCTTCACCAAGGCGCTCGGCAACGAGCTGGCCCCCACCGGCATCACCGTCAACGCCGTCTGCCCCGGCTACGTCGAGACGCCGATGGCACAGCGGGTCCGGCAGGGCTACGCCGCCGCCTACGACGCGACCGAGCAGCAGATCCTGGAGAAGTTCCAGTCCAAGATCCCGCTGGGCCGCTACTCCACGCCGGACGAGGTCGCCGGCCTCGTCGGCTACCTGGCGACGGACACCGCCGCCTCCCTCACCTCGCAGGCCCTCAACGTCTGCGGCGGCCTGGGCAACTTCTGACCCCCGGCAGCACCCACCGGCACCGGCGCCCACGCCGGTCAGCCGCTTCGCTACGTCAAGGAGGACACAGATGACCGTGCGTGAGGTCGAGCACGAGACCACCGTCGAAGCACCCGCCTCGGAGGTGTACCGGCTGATTGCCGAGGTGGAGAACTGGCCGCGGATCTTCCCGCCGTCGGTGTACGTCGACCACGTCGAGCGCGGCACCGAGGAGGAGCGCATCCGGATCTGGGCCACCGCCAACGGCGAGGCCAAGAACTGGACGTCCCGCCGCCGCCTGGACCCCGCGGCGCTGCGCATCACGTTCCGCCAGGAGGTGCCGGCCTCCCCGGTCGCCGCGATGGGCGGCACCTGGATCATCGAGCCGCTGACCGACGCGACCGCCCGGGTGCGGCTGCTGCACGACTACCGTGCGGTGGACGACGACCCGGACAAGCTGGCCTGGATCGACGAGGCGGTGGACCGCAACAGCCGCTCGGAACTGGCCGCGTTGAAGCAGAACGTCGAACTCGCCACCGGTGCGGCCGAGTTGACGCTCTCCTTCGAGGACAGCGTGCGCATCGAGGGCTCCGCGAAGGACGTCTACGACTTCATCAACGAGGCGCAGCAGTGGAAGGACCGGCTGCCGCACGTGGCGTCCGTCGACCTGCGCGAGGAGACCCCCGGACTCCAGGTGCTGCGCATGGACACGCTCACCAAGGACGGCTCCTCGCACACCACCGAGTCCGTCCGGGTCTGCTTCCCGCACCACCGCATCGCCTACAAGCAGACCACGCTGCCCGCGCTGATGGCCCTGCACACCGGCTACTGGCAGTTCGACGAGGGCGACGACGGCGTCACCACCGCCACCTCGCAGCACACCGTGGTGCTCAACACCGACAACATCCAGCGGGTGCTGGGCGCCGACGCCGGCCTGCCCGAGGCCCGCGACTTCATCCGCAACGCCCTGGGCACCAACAGCCGCGCCACGCTCGGCCACGCCAAGGAGTACGCGGAAGCGCGGCGCTGACCGTGGCCGGGCCAGACAACGCCGCACCGCGCACCGCCCGGTCCGGCCCGGCCGACCCGGATGTGATCGTCGTCGGGGCCGGGCCGGCCGGGCTGCTGCTCGCCGGTGAACTGCGCACCGGCGGTGTGCGGGTGACCGTGCTGGAACAGCTCACCGAGCCGACCACCGAGTCCCGGGCCTCCACCCTGCACGCCAGGACCATGGAACTGCTCGAGGAACGCGACCTGCTCGACGAGCTGGGCCCGCCGCCCGCCGGCGGCCCCGGACACTTCGGCGGCATCCCGCTGGACCTCACCGCCGCCGACCCGGCACACCGCCACGCCGGACAGTGGAAGGCACCGCAGACCCGCATCGAGGCGGTCCTCCAGCAGCGGGCCACCGCCCTGGGCGCCCGCCTGCTGCGCGGACACCGCCTCACCGCCCTCGACCAGCGGGCCGACACCGTCGAGGTCGAAGCCGTCGGCCCGGACGGCCGCGAACTGCGGCTCCGCGCCGCCTACGTCGTCGGCTGCGACGGGGAGCACAGCACGGTGCGCCGGCTCGGCGGCTTCGACTTCCCCGGCAGCGATGCCACCAGGGAACTGCTGCGGGCCGACGTCGCCGGCATCGACGTGCCGGGCCGCCGCTTCGAACGGCACCCGAACGGCCTGGCGATCGCCGCCCGCGGACCCGACGGCGTCACCCGCGTCATGGTGCACGAGTACGGCCGGGCACCCGTCCGGCGCACCGGCGAGCCGGAGTTCGGCGAGATCGTCGACGCCTGGCAGCGGGTCACCGGCGAGCACATCGGCCACGGCACCCCGCTGTGGGTCAACGCCTTCGGCAACACCCGCCGCCAGGCGACCGAGTACCGGCGGGGCCGGCTGCTGCTGGCCGGCGACGCCGCGCACGCGCAGATGCCCGTCGGCGGGCAGGCCCTCAACCTCGGCCTCCAGGACGCCGCCGACCTCGGCGGCAAGCTCGCCGCGCAGTTCGGCGCCCGCCCCGATCCGGAGCTGCTCGACAGCTACCACCGCACCCGGCACGCGGTCGGACAGCAGGTGCTCGGCCAGATCGACGCCCAGGCACAGCTGCTGCTCGGCGGCGCCGAGGTCGACGCGCTGCGGGCCGTCTTCGGTGAACTGCTGGAGCTCGCCCCGGCCCGCCGGCGGCTGGCCACCATGATCAGCGGCCTGGACACGCCCTACCCGGACCGGCCCGTGCCACGTGCCGACCGGCCGGCTCCGCCCCCGGACGACCAACCCACCACGCACAGGAGGACCACGACGATGGGCACACTCACCGGCAGGACCGCACTGGTCACCGGCTCCAGCCGCGGCATCGGCCGAGCCACCGCGACGCGCCTGGCACGGGACGGCGCGCTGGTCGCCGTGCACTGCGCGGGCAACCGCGAGGCCGCCGAGGAGGTCGTCGCCGGCATCGAGAAGGACGGCGGCCGGGCCTTCGTCGTCCAGGCCGAACTGGGCGTCACCGGCGACGTGCACGAGCTGTTCCTCGGCCTGGAAGCGGGTCTGAAGGAGCGCACCGGCAGCACCCGCCTGGACATCCTGGTCAACAACGCCGGGGTGATGGGCGGCGTCGCCCCCGAGGACGTCACACCCGAGCAGTTCGACCGGCTGTTCGCGGTCAACGCCAGGGCGCCGTTCTTCATCGTGCAGCGGGCCCTGGAACTGATCCCGGACGGCGGCCGCATCATCAACATCTCCTCCGGCCTGACCCGGTTCGCCAACCCGCAGGAGGTGGCGTACGCGATGACCAAGGGCGCCGTCGACCAGCTCACGCTGCACTACGCCAAGCACCTCGGGCCGCGCAACATCACCGTCAACAGCGTCGGCCCCGGCATCACCAACAACGGCACCCCGGTCTTCGACATGCCGGAGGTCGTCGAGCAGATGGCGGCCCTGTCGGCGTTCAACCGGGTCGGTGAGACCGAGGACGTCGCCGACGTGATCGCCTTCCTCGCCGGCGACGACGCCCGCTGGATCACCGGCTCCTACCTGGACGCCAGCGGAGGCACGCTGCTCGGCGGTTGAGACGTCGGCGCCCCCTTCCCCCGCCGGGCGCC
>NZ_BAAHCA010000438.1:0-4033 GCF_054776295.1 Streptomyces sparsus | reverse complement strand
CGGTTCAGCCGCGGCGCGGTTCAGCTGGCGGCGGCGCTGCCCAGGAGCTGCCGCTGCCGGCCCAGGCCGTCCACGGCCAGCTCCACCACGTCCCCCGGGCGCAGGAACGGCTTGGGGTGCGGACGGCCGTTGGCGACCCCGGCCGGAGTACCGGTGTTGACGACGTCACCCGGCCTGAGCACCATGAACTGGCTCAGATAGCGCACCACCTCGGCCACCGGAAAGATCTGGTCGGCGGTGCTGCCGTCCTGCCGCAGACGGCCGTTGACCCACAACCGCAGGCCGAGCGCCTGCGGATCGGGCACCTCGTCGGCGGTCACCAGCCACGGGCCCAGCGGGTTGAACGTCTCGCAGTTCTTGCCCTTGTCCCACTGGCCGCCGCGCTCGAACATGAACTCCCGCTCCGACACGTCGTGGCTGACCGCGTAGCCCGCCACACACGCCATGGCCGCCTCGGGACTCTCCAGATACCGGGCGGTGCGGCCGATCACCACGGCCAGCTCGACCTCCCAGTCGGTCTGCGAACTGCCGCGCGGCACCAGCACCGTGTCCTGCGGCCCGACCACGGTGTCCGGGGCCTTCATGAACACCAGCGGCTCCTCGGGGAGCGCGGCCCCGACCTCCGCCGCGTGGTCGCGGTAGTTGAGCCCGACACACACCACCTTGCCGATCCGCGCCACCGGCGGCCCCGTCCGCAGGCCCGCCGGATCCAGCACCGGCAGCGTGCCGGACGCCAACGCCGCCCGGACGCGGTCCAGCGCGTCGTCGTCCGACAGCAGGGCTCCGTCGATGTCCGGCACCAGGGCGGACAGGTCACGCAGCGCTCCCGGACCGTCCAGCGCCGCCGGGCGCTCCGCCCCCGCAGGTCCCACTCGCAGCAGCCTCACAGGCACACTCCCGTCATCGCAGATGACGATGGGGACGGCCATCGACGCTTTCGGGCGATCCTCCAAGAGCCACCGGGCAAGCACAAGCCCCTGTTCACCTGTCGGACCACCGGCCCCACCCCGCACGCACCGCCACAGCGCCCCGCCCCGGGGAGCGGCAGTGCGCACCGGGGCCGGTCAGCCGCCGAAGGTGTGCGTCAACGCGTGGATCGCCAGCCCCGCCAGCGCACCCACCACCGTGCCGTTGATCCGGATGAACTGCAGGTCCCGCCCGATGTTCGCCTCGATCTTGCGGGACGTCTGGTCGGCGTCCCAACCCGCCACCGTCTCGGTGATCAACGACGTGATCTCCGCCCGGTAGGTCGTCACCACGTGCGTGGCCGCGCCCTCGATCCAGTCGTCGATCTTGTGCTGCAACCGGCCGTCCGACGCCAACCGCGCACCCAGCGACAGCAGCGACGCCCGCACCCGCAACCGCAGCTCGCTCTGCTCGTCCCCGGCAGCCGCAACGATCATCGCGCGCACCGACGACCACGCCGACGCGATCAGGTCCTGCACCTCACCACGCGCCAGCACCTCGGACTTCAGCCGCTCCACCCGGGCCCGGGTCTGCTCGTCGTGCTGGAGGTCCGTCGCGAAGTCCGCCAGGAAACGATCCACCGCGCCACGCGCCGGATGGTCCGGCATGTCCCGCATCTCCGTGACGAACCGCAGCAACTCCCGGTACACCCGGTCGCCGATGCGCTGGTCCACGAACCGCGGCGTCCACCCCGGCGCGCCCCCGGCCACCGCCTCCATCACCGGATCCCGGTGCTCCACCAGCCAGTCGTGCGCCTGCTCGCACACCAGGTCCACCACCCGGCGGTGGCCGCTGTCCGCCACCACCCGGTCCAGCAGCGAGCCCAGCGCCGGCGCGATCTCCCGCGCGTCGGCCCGCCGGTTGATGGCCTCCCCCACCACCGCCTGCACATCCGCGTCCCGCAGCACCGCCAGCGCGCCCCGGACCGCCGTCGCCAACTCCGCCGTCACCCGGTCCGCGTTCTCCGGCTGCTTCAGCCACGCGCCCAGCCGCGTACCGATGCCCACCGACCGCAGCCGCCGCCGCACCACGTCCTCGGACAGGAAGTTGTCACCGACGAAGTCCCCCAGGTTCTGCCCCAACTGGTCCTTCTTCGTACGGATGATCGCCGTGTGCGGAATCGGCAACCCCATCGGCCGTTTGAACAGCGCCGTCACCGCGAACCAGTCGGCCAGCGCACCGACCATGCCGGCCTCCGCCGCCGCCGCCACGTAACCGGCCCAGCCGCCCGCACCCGCACTCTGCGCCCACTTCGCCAGCACGTACACCACCGCCGCCAGCACCAGCGCGCCGGTGGCGATCGCCTTCATCCGGCGCACCCCGCGCTGCTTCTCCTCGTCGGCGGCCGTGAACGCCCCCAGATCCCGCGTGATATCGGTCACCGCGGCCGTCGGCCCCTCGGCACCGCCACCCGCCGGACCAGCCTGCTTCGTCCGTTCCATGCGCTCCACCCGTTGTCGCCCGTCACCCCGTGCATTGTCCCTCCGGGCCCGACCCGCCCACCGGAGGGAACGCCGCACCCGCGAACTGCGTCCTCACCGCCGACAGACGCCCACCGGCCCCGACCGCCCACGCACCGCACCCCGTTCCGCACGTGGGATCATGGCTCCCGCCGCACGACCGCCCGAGGGGGACTCCCGCGCATGACGACTGGCAGCTGCCCATGAGCAGAAACATGGGATACGCCCTGCTGGCCGGACTGGCCTCCCTCGTGGTGCTCGTCTCCGGTGCCATCTTCATCGGCTTCGGCGGCAACCGCGACACCGCCCCCTCCGATTCCCCCGGCGGCCGCACCTCGGCCGCACCGGCATCGTCCGGCAACTGGGTCGGCACCTGGACGGCGTCCCCCGCGGCAGCCGAGCCGGACACCGCAGACGGATACCCCGACACCTCCATAAGGAACGTCGTCCACACCTCCGTCGGCGGCAGCGCTGCCCGCATCCAGCTCTCCAACCTCTACGGCACCCGCCCCCTCACCGTCTCGCACGCCACCCTGGCGCTCGCCGCCGTGCCCAGCACACCGACCGCGTCCCCCGGCACCATGCGCCGCCTCACCTTCGGCACCCAGCAGAGCGTCACCATCCCTCCCGGCGGGGCCGTCACCAGCGACGCCGTACGACTCAACGTGCCGCACGCCGCCGACCTGCTCGTCACCACGTACTCGCCGTCGCCCTCCGGATCCGTCACCTACCACCCCTTCGCCCGGCAGACCAGCTTTCTCGCCGACGGCGACCGGGCGGACGACGTCGACGGCGCCGCCTACACCCGCCAGACGCCCTACTGGCGCTACCTGACCGGCGTGGACGTCTGGTCGCACGACGCCGACGGGGCGGTCGTCGCCCTCGGCGACTCCATCACCGACGGCATCACCTCCAGCCCCGGCGCCAACCGCCGCTGGACCGACTTCCTCGCCGCCCGCCTGCGCACCGAACGCGGCGCGCCCCGCTACAGCGTGCTCAACCAGGGCATCAGCGGAAACCGCGTCCTCATCGACGGCAGCCGCTACTCCCCCAACAACGGCCCCAGCGGACTCTCCCGACTCGACCGTGACGTGCTCTCCCGCACCGGCGTACGGACCGTCGTCGTCCAACTCGGCATCAACGACATCATCAAGCACCCCCACCAGAACAACCCGCGGCAGATCGTGCTCGGCCTGGAACAGATCGCCCAGCAGGCCCACCACCGCGGCCTGCGCGTGATCGGCTCCACCCTCACCCCGTTCGGCGGCTACCCCAAGCACAACGCCCGCCGCGAAGCGGTCCGGCAGCAGGTCAACGACCTCATCCGGAGCAGCCGCGCCTTCGACTCCGTCGTCGACTTCGACGCCGCGCTGCGCGACCCGGCCCGACCCGACCGGCTGCGCGCCGCCTACGACTCCGGCGACCACCTGCACCCCAGCGACAACGGATTCCGCGCCATGGCCGAAGCGCTCGACCTGAAGGAACTGCGCGGCTCCCCCGCCACCCGGATGTGAGATCCCGCACGACGCGCACCCCCGCCGACGGCACGCCGACCCGGCCCTCCGCGCACACCTGACGGCCGCCCCGACGCCGCCCGCCGGACCCCC
>NZ_BAAHCA010000437.1:0-4038 GCF_054776295.1 Streptomyces sparsus | reverse complement strand
CAGGGCCGCCTCGACCGCCGGCGCCGGGAGGCGCTGCGGTCGGGTGTGGGCCGGCCCGGGTGCGCGCAGCCAGCTGAACGCCGTGCCCCCGTGGTGTCGCACGGTGATGCGCAGATAGCGGGTGCCGTACTCGCGCACGGTCACCGGTGCCGCTTCCGTGGGGATGGCCGGCTCAGTCACCGTGCCGCCGCCGGATCGCCTCGATGATCTCCCGGGCGTCCCGCAACGCCGCGTCCGGGTTCTCGGTGAAGAGCACCCCGCCGCAGTTGAGGATCACCTCGTCCACGCCGGCGGCCCGGTACTCGTCGAGGCGGGCGGCGATGTGGTCCGCCGAGCCGTACACGTAGGTTCCGCTGTCCACCAGCGCGGCGGCACCGGCCGCCGTGTCCGACGGGTCGGCCGGCACACCGGCGCGGCGCAGCATGTCGGTGTAGTGGTCGGCCGCCAGGTGCCCGGCGGCGGCGGTGTGCGCGAGGACGTACGGGTCCCGGCCGCTCCGCTCCACCGCGACGTGGACGACGGTCGCGACGCGGCAGCGGGCGTCCCGGTCCTTGGCGCCTTCCTCCAGGGCGGGCATCAGGGTCTCGGCGACGTATCCGGGCGGGGTCATCCAGGTGATGGCGACGTCCGCGACGCCGCCGGCGGTGCGGGCCATGTTGGGGCGCAGTACTCCCACGCCGACCTCCACGCCCGGGTGGTCCATGGGGATCAGCCGCCCCCGCAGCGCGTGGTAGTCCCCCGCGTGGTCGACGACCTCGCCGTCGAGCAGCGAGCGGACCGTGCGCAGGTAGTCGGCGGCCATCGTGCGCGGGCTGGCATAGGTACGCCCGTTGAGGCTGCGTACGAACGCCGGCGCGCCGACGCCGTACCCGGCCACCACCGTCCTCCCGGTGAGCATGGCGAGGGAGCGCGCGTGCAGGGCGGCCTCGTACGGGTGGCGCAGCGGCATCAGTGTCACGCCGGTGCCGACGGGGACGCGCAGGCCGGCGCCGGCGAGGTGGGCGAATGCCTGGTGGGTCTCCACCTTGAGCGACTGGCCCGTCCACAACCGGCGCGCGCCGGTGTCACGCACCAGTTCGGCGAAGGGCCGCAGGGCGTCCGGGGTGTCGGGCATGTTCGGCACGAGCACGCTCGGGAGCACGTCGGTCACAGGTAAGCCTTCCTTCCCGTAGCTTTTTCTTGACGATCTGTTGTGTTAGCACTACATTTTTCGACATGAGCCCAGTGAGTCATCGCGAGGGAATGCCGATCTACAACCAGCTGAGAGTGCTGCGCGCGGAACGCGGCCTCAGCAGGGTCGCGCTGGCCGAACTGGTGGAGGTGCACCCGCAGACGATCGGCGCCATCGAGCGGGGTGACTACTTTCCGAGCCTCGACCTGGCCTTCCGCTTCAGCGACGTCTTCGAGCTGCCGGTCGAGGCGATCTTCAGTCGTCACCCCTTCGCACCGCTGTCCGCCCAGCTGTACAAAAAGGAGGAACGTAGGTGAACCGGGAAGGTTCTGACGTGACGACGAGTCCGGTCCGCAGCCCCATGCGTCCCGTGGCACTCGCGCTCTGCGCACTGAGCGCCGCCATGGTGGTGTTGTCCCTGATCTCGGACGGCAACGCGTTCTCCGACTCGTGGTGGCTCGTGGGCTTCGCCCTGTGGCTGCTGCTGTGGGGGGTGCTGCGCTCGATGACCCGGGGCGTGGCCGAACGGCCGGTGGCGGGGCTGGACGAGCGCGAGCGCGGGCTGCGCGACCGGGTGTCCTTCATCGGCTACCAGTGCGCGATCGCCGCCGGCATGGCCGTCGTCCTGCTCATGATCGTCTTCCAGGACGACCCCGGGATGATCGAGCGGATGCCGGGCCTGCTGACGACGCTGATGCTGACGTCGTCGGCGCTGCCGTCCATCATCCTGGGCCTGTCCGACAAGGGCGTCGAGGAATCCGAGCCGTACCAGGACGAGTGAGCCGACCTGCGGCGTCCGGCGACCCGCTACCGTGCGACAGGGCGGGTGCCCACCGATTCCGGCGGTGGGCACCCGCCCTGCCTTTCAGCGGATCACTCGAGTCAGCAGGAGTGGTCGAAGGTGTTGTCGATCGACACCGCCGAGATGGCGGACGCGGCGGAGATGCACGCCTGCGACGAGGTGGTGACCGTGGTGGTGGCCGCCGGGGCCTCGGCCGCGGGAACGATCTCGTCGGCGTCAGCGTAGGCCGAGTAGCCGCTGATGAGGGACTGCGTGTTCATATTCACTCCCATTGGTGTGAGCGGGATCGAATGGTTGACCGGATCGGTGATCTCAGCGATCACGTTCTCCGGCTGTGCCAAAACCATTCCCCGGCCGACGGCGGGATGGCAATGGGGTTGGCCGCATGCGGACACTGGCCGCAATCGGTCAACGCCTGCCGTTGAATGGGGAGTTGACCCGGCCTATGCTCGCCCGGGTGATCCGAACTGAGTTGCGCCGCCTGGAATTGGACAATGGCCTGCGGGTGCTGCTGGCACCGCATCCCGTCGGCGCCGCGGTCGGCCTCGCGGTGCACTACGGCGTCGGTTTCCGGACCGAGCCCAAGGGGCACACGGGTCTCGCGCACCTCTTCGAGCACCTTGTCTTCCAAGGCGGTCGCGGTGCCGCGCCCGAGGGGTATCTGCCCCGGCTCCAGCGCGCCGGCGGTTTCGGTGACGCGAGAACCCGCCAGGACGTGACGGTCTACCACGCCGCCGCGCCGGCGTCCGCCCTCGAAATGCTGCTCGCACTCGAAGCGGACCGAATGCGCGACCCCTGCATTTCCGCGCAGTCCCTGCGCACGCAGACCGCGGTGATCGACGAGGAGATCCGCCTCATGGTGCACAACCGCCCCTACGGCGCATTCCCGTGGGTGCTGCCGCGTGCCCTGCACTCGCGCGCGGAGAACACCAGGGACGGGTACGGCGAAACAGCCGACCTCGCGGCCGTCGACATTCCGCGGTGCGAGAGGTTCTTCGCCGACCACTACGGCCCCGGAAACGCCGTGCTGACACTGACCGGTGCGTTCGACCCGCGGTCGGCGGAACGTCTCGTACGCCGCCACTTCGCCTCCGTGCCGACGCGTCCGCCAGTGGCCGCACCGGAGGCGCACGAGCCCCCGCCGGCTCGGGAGGGGCGCCTGACGGTCGCCGACCCGCACGCCAGGACGCCCGCCGTGGCAGTGGGTTACCGGATGCCGGACCCGGTGGCCGAGCGCACCGACTACCTCGCGCACCTGGTCCTGGCCGCGCTGCTCGGCCAGGGCAGGCAGGCCCTGCTGCGCCGCGGGCCGGCCGCCGCACGGATGGCGAGCCTCTCCGTGGGCTGCGGCCTCTTCGGGCTGCCGCTGGACACCACGGGACCCGACCTGCTGACGCTGCTCGCCGTGCACGAGCACGACGCGGAGAACGTGCTGACCCTGCTCGACGACACCCTGGAGACAGTGGCGAAGGACGGGGTCGACCCGGACCTGCTGCGTGCCACGACCGCGCGCTGGGCCGCTGGTGCGCTGCGCGAACTCGGCGACCCCGGCGCCCGGGCACAGCTGCTGGGCCTGCGCGAGTCCCTGTTCGGCGAGGCCGAGTTGACGCAGACGCTGCCGGAACTGGTACGGACCGGGGTGACCGGGGGGCAGGTGCGCCGGGCCGCCGCCCGACTCGCCTCCTCGCACCGGGCGGTCGTGCGCTTCGTACCGGCCGGGGTGCGCGAGGAGGTGGCGGCGTGAGCGGGGGTTCGGGGACGGGCCTCGTGGAGGGCCGGCTGCCGCTGCCCGACGTCGACACCACACTCGCCAACGGACTGCGCGTGGTGGTCTGTTCGGCCCCCGTCGTGCCCGTGGTGGAGTTCCGCCTCACCGTCCCGTACGCCGCGGCTGAACCCGGCGAGGTGACCCGGTGCCAACTGCTGGCCAGGACTCTGCTGCGTGGCACCGCGCACCGGGACGCTGACGCCCACGACGCCGCCCTCGCCGCGCACGGCGCCACGCTGGACGCCGCCGCGGACGCCCACCGGTTCACCTTCGTCGGGCACACCATGGCCGGCGCCC
>NZ_BAAHCA010000436.1:0-4040 GCF_054776295.1 Streptomyces sparsus | reverse complement strand
CACGTCGCCCGGTCAGCCGGAGGGCGCGCCGCGTTCACCGGGCGGGTTCGCACCGCCGTCCTGAGGCGGCCCCGGCGGGGCGGGGCGAGGCCCACCAGCAACCGGCAGCCCGAACGCCTAACAGCCCGAGCACCTGGGTGCCCGGACGCTACGGCCGCGAGGGCCCGCAGCCCCGCCCACCCGCGCGGCCGTACATGGGCCCCCGGGTCAGGGAAAGGTCGTCGGCGGTGACTCCAGGTCCTCCAACTCGATGCCGGGGGCGGCGAGCACCACGTCGCCGGCCAGGTGCACCGAGTGCTGTTCACCGGTCTGGATGTCGCTGAGCCGGTAGTGGTCCACGGTGAGCGGGCCGCTGTCGGTGGCGTGGCTCTCCCGGCCCAGCAGTTCCCAGGCCTGGTCGAGGGTGCGCGGGGCCAGCACCGGATCGGTCAGGGCGACCATCCGCACGCGGACGGCCGGGTCGCCGTGGGCGGGCCGCAGCAGGCGGGTGGCGGCGACGAGGAAGGCGGGGGACGTGCCGGTGAAGGTGTGCGCGGGCACGTTGGCCTCCTGGGCGTGCACGCCGGCGGGGTCGGTACGCACCCAGGTCACCCCGTCCAGGGCGGCGCCGCGCACCTGCCAGCCGGAGGCGCGCAGTTCGAGCCGGAGCGGGCGGCCGAGTTCGTCGAGGGTGAGGTCCACCGAGCCGGAGTCGGCGCCACGGGTGTCGGTGGTGCGGGACACGTAGCGCCAGCCGGAGGGGCCCGCGGCGCACTGGAAGTGCTCCTCGCCGAGCGGGGTGTGGTCGTGCGGGTCGTGCAGTGAGTAGCGGCCGCGGGGCATGTGCGTCCTCGGGTACGGCGGGGCCCCCGCCCGGATTCCGGGCGGGGGCCGAACGCGCCTCGTGCGGGTGTCTCGGACCGGTGGTGGCCGGTCGGTCAGTAGCGGTAGTGGTCGGGCTTGTAGGGGCCCTCGACGGGGACGCCGATGTAGGAGGCCTGCTCGGGCCGCAGTTCGGTGAGGCGCGCGCCGAGGGCGTCGAGGTGCAGTCGGGCGACCTTCTCGTCGAGGTGCTTGGGCAGCACGTAGACGTCGGTCGGGTACTGCTCGGGCTTGGTGAACAGCTCGATCTGCGCGATGGTCTGGTTCGCGAACGAGTTGGACATCACGAACGAGGGGTGGCCGGTGGCGTTGCCCAGGTTCAGCAGGCGCCCCTCGGACAGCACGATCAGCACGCGGCCGTCGGGCTTGGTCCAGGTGTGGACCTGCGGCTTGACCTCGTCCTTGACGATGCCCGGCACCGCGGCGAGGCCGGCCATGTCGATCTCGTTGTCGAAGTGGCCGATGTTGCCCACGATGGCCTGGTGCTTCATGCGCAGCATGTCCGCGGCCATGATGATGTCGCGGTTGCCGGTGGTGGTGATGAAGATGTCGGCCGTCTCGACGACGTCCTCCAGGCGGGCGACCTGGTAGCCGTCCATCGCGGCCTGGAGGGCGCAGATCGGGTCGATCTCGGTGATGATGACGCGGGCGCCCTGGCCGCGCAGCGACTCGGCGCAGCCCTTGCCGACGTCCCCGTAGCCGCAGACCACGGCGACCTTGCCGCCGATGAGCACGTCGGTGGCGCGGTTGATGCCGTCGATAAGGGAGTGGCGGCAGCCGTACTTGTTGTCGAACTTCGACTTGGTGACGGCGTCGTTCACGTTGATGGCGGGGAAGAGCAGCGAGCCCTCCTGCATCATCTCGTACAGCCGGTGCACGCCGGTGGTGGTCTCCTCCGTCACGCCGCGGATCTCGGAGGACAGCCGGGTCCACTTCTGCGGGCTCTCGGCGAGGGTGCGGTTGAGCAGTTCCAGGATGACGCGGTGCTCGTCGCTGTCCGCGGTGTCCGGGGACGGGGCCTTGCCGGCCTTCTCGTACTCGACGCCCTTGTGGACGAGCAGGGTGGCGTCGCCGCCGTCGTCCAGGATCATGTTGGGGCCGCCGGTCGGGGAGTCCGGCCAGGTCAGCGCCTGCTCGGTGCACCACCAGTACTCTTCGAGCGTCTCGCCCTTCCAGGCGTAGACCGGGACGCCGGCGGGCTCCTGCTCGGTGCCCTCGGGGCCGACCGCGACGGCCGCGGCGGCGTGGTCCTGGGTGGAGTAGATGTTGCAGGAGGCCCAGCGCACCTGTGCGCCCAGGGCGACCAGGGTCTCGATGAGCACCGCGGTCTGCACGGTCATGTGCAGGGAACCCGTCACGCGGGCGCCGGCGAGCGGCTGGGACTCGGCGTACTCGGCGCGGATCGCCATCAGGCCGGGCATCTCGTGCTCGGCGAGCGTGATCTCCTTGCGGCCGTAGGCGGCCAGCGAGAGGTCCGCGACCTTGAAGTCCTGGGTGGTTTCCGGGGTCGTCATTCGTGCTGCTCCTCGGTTGGGTCGAGGGTGAACGGCTGGGCTGGGCTGCGGCAGCGGGCAGGCGCGGACGGCGCGGCAGCGGCGACCCGCCCCGCACAGCCTACGGACACACCGGTGCCCCGGCCGCAGCGCAGTCCGTCGGAGGCCCTCTCTCCCTCGGTTGTCCCGCTCGGCGGGACGCCCGACCGCCATCAGCAGCGACGTCTGTGCCTTCCGAATCTACACCGTGGCCGGTGTCCGCCGGATTGCCCGGTGAGACAGGAGGTGGCAAGAATGGGGCTGTTTTCGGCCAGCGTCCGAGGCGGGAAACCGAACGCAACAGGACAAGCGAGGAGTTATCCATGTCCAACTCCGCCGAGCCCGCCGCCGAGGCGGGCACAGGCGCCGAGCGGGAACCGCGGCTGCTCGCGGTGACCGCGTGCCCGACCGGGATCGCGCACACGTACATGGCCGCCGAGAAGCTGGCTCAGGCCGCCGAGGCCGCCGGGGTGCGCATCAAGGTGGAGACCCAGGGCTCGATCGGCGTCGAGAACGTTCTTTCTGACAACGATGTCAGGGAGGCGGACGGCGTGATCGTCGCCGCCGACACCGAGGTGGACCTGAGTCGCTTCGCCGGCAAGCGGGTTCTCTCGGTGGGTGTCTCGGAGGGCATCAGCCATCCCGAGCAGCTGATCGAGCGGGTACGCAGCGCGCCGGTGCACAGCGCGGGCGGCTCCGGCGCGGGTTCGGGCGCCGGGTCGGGTGCGGCAGGTGCGGCGGCCGGCGGCCGGGAGCGCGGCCCGACGTACAAGGCCCTGATGAACGGCGTCTCGTACATGATCCCGTTCGTGGTGGTCGGCGGCCTGCTGATCGCGGTGTCGCTGGCGCTGGGCGGCGAGGCCCGGCCGGACGGCGGTCTGGTCATTCCCGACGGCTCGTACTGGCAGCACGTCAACGACATCGGGGTGATCGGCTTCCAGCTGATGGTGCCGATCCTGTCCGGATACATCGCCTACGCGATCGGCGACCGGCCGGCGCTGGTGCCCGGAATGATCTCCGGGTGGATCGTCAACGACGGTTCGCTGTACGACTCCGAGGCGGGCGCCGGGTTCATCGGTGCCATCGTCACCGGCTTCCTGGCCGGCTACCTGGTGCGGTGGATCAAGAAGGCCAAGGTGCCCTCGTTCGTCCAGCCGATCATGCCGATCATCGTGATCCCGATCGTCTCGACGCTGGCGCTGGGCCTCTTCGTCATCTCCGTGATCGGCCGGCCGATCGCGTGGGTCTTCGAGAACCTGACGGACTGGCTCTCCGGCATGACGGGCACCCACGCGATCTGGCTGGGCGCGCTGCTCGGGCTGATGATCGCGTTCGACATGGGCGGCCCGGTCAACAAGACCGCGTTCCTCTTCGGCGCCGGGCTGATCGCGTCCGGCAACCTGGCCGTGATGGGCATGTGCGCCGCGGCGATCCCGGTGATGCCGCTCGGCCAGGGACTGGCCACCGTGCTGCGCCGCAAGCTCTACAACCAGCAGGAGCGGGAAACCGGCGTGGCCGCGCTCTTCATGGGCTTCTTCGGCATCTCCGAAGGTGCGATCCCGTTCGCCGCGGCCCGGCCCGCGCAGGTCATCCCGGCGAACATGCTCGGCGGCGCGGTGGCCGGCGCGCTGGCCGGGGTCGCGGGGG
>NZ_BAAHCA010000435.1:0-4057 GCF_054776295.1 Streptomyces sparsus | reverse complement strand
CGCCCGCGCACCGACGGTGCCGCAGCGTGCACAGGCCCACCGGCGCGCGACCTGCGGCGCGCGCGTGCGCGCACACCACCGAGTGGCGACTGAGGCGCCCGTGGCGCCCCGACCGGTTTCCGGGCCGACAGCCCGGTGAAGGATAACGTTCAACAGTTCGGGCCCAGTCAGCGCCGAACGGTTGGTTCCCGGTACGGCGGAGCGCGGCACGGCGAGCGGTGACGGAGGCGACCGCGTCATGACGACCACCCTCACCGACGGACAGCTCGAACCCGCAGCGATAAGGGAAGCCGTCACCGCGCTGCTGGCACGGTTCCTGGAAGCCCGCCACCGTGCGATGCCCTGCGAGCCACTGGCCGAAGCGGTCGGTGAGCTCCGCGATCTGGTGCTGGCCGGCGGCAAGCGCATCCGTCCGCTGATGTGCCTGTGCGGCTGGCACGCGGCAGGCGCCCACGGCGACGCCGAGGCTGTCCTGAGGGTCGCTGCCGCCCTGGAACTGTTCCACGGCTTCGCCCTCGTGCACGACGACGTCATGGACGACAGCGCCACCCGTCGCGGACGCCCGACCGTGCACCGCTCCCTCGCCCGGAACCGGCGCCACCGGCGAAGCGGCGGCGACGCCGGGCGCTTCGGCCGGAACGCCGCGATCCTCGTCGGTGACCTCGCCCTTGCCTGGTCGGACGAGATGCTGCACACCGCACGTCTCGACGCCGGCCAACTCGCCGGCCTCTGGCCCCTGCTCGACCGGATGCGCGAGGAACTGGTGCTCGGCCAGTACCTCGACCTCGACGCCGCCGGTGACATGAGCGCCGACCTCCACCGGGCACTGGCCATCTGCCGGCACAAGACGGCCAAGTACACCATCGAGCGCCCGTTGCACATCGGCGCCGCCCTGTCCGGCGGCAAGCCGGCCGTGCTCGACGCGTGCACGGCCTACGCGATACCGCTCGGTGAGGCGTTCCAGCTCCGCGACGACCTGCTCGGCGTGTTCGGCACGCCCTCCACCACCGGCAAACCGGCCGACGACGACCTGCGCGACGGCAAGTGCACCGTCCTGATGGCCGTGGCCCTCGCCAGGTCCGGCCCCGACCGCCGGAGCGTACTGCGCGCGGCCGTGGGGCGGCCGGCGCTCAGCACGGAGCAGGCCGAGGAGGTACGCGCCGTGTTCCGCGACACCGGAGCGCTCGGGGAGGTCGAGCGCATGATCGAGAACCGGCTGTGCGCCGCGCTGCGCGCCCTCGACGAGGCGCCGTTCCCCGCCCACGTCGTCGAGGTGCTGCGCACGCTGGCCGGGTCGGCGTCCCGACGCACCTCCTGACCGCACGTCCGACCCCTGTCCCAGACCCCCGCGTCTCAGGCCCGCCCGAGTCAACCCAGGAGTTTCGGTGCACCCTACGACGGAGTCGACCACCGCCCTGACGGAGTCGACCGACGACCATCCGGCCACCAGCCCGGTCAACGGCTACTACCTGCCCGAGCTGCCCCGGCTGCTGCCCGTCGCCTATCACCCCAGGGCGGCCCAGACCGAGTTCCGCTCCAACGGCTGGGTGCGGCGGCACCTGGGCCCCTGCTTCGCGGAGGAGGCGCAGCTGCTCAGACTGCTGCGCGAACGGGTCGGCCTGTACGGGCCGCTCGTCGCGCCGCTGGCCGACGAGCGGCGGGTGCTGGACCTCGCGGACTTCTACCACTTCGTGGGCCTCGTCGACGACCTGGCCGTGGACCGCTCCGGTCTGGGCGCGAGCCGGAGCGGCGCCCCGGAGGCCTTCGACGGGTTGCTGTCCGCCTTCGACGGAGGCGGCTCCCCGTCCCCGCTCGGCGGCGCCGCAGCGGACCTCTGGCGCCGCATAAGCCCCGGTCTCAGCTCCCGGCAGGCCGACAGGTTCACCGCCGCGCTGGCCGCGTTCCTCGACGGCATCGCCGCCGAACGGCCCTACCAGCTCAGCGGCGAAGTGCCCGACTACCCCACCTACCTGCGCCTGCGCCTCGACAGCTTCGGCTGCGACTTCATCCTGCTGCTGAACGAGTACGCCATGGCCGTCGACATGTCGGACGTCGCCGACTCGCCGGACTTCCGGGCCCTGCACGGTCACGGCATGCGGCAGATGATCCTCGTCAACGACCTGCTGTCGCTCCGCAAGGAGCACGGCGACCCGATGAACGCCGTGCGGGTGCTGATGCGCCACGAGGAGCTGACGCTCCAGCGGGCCGTCGACCGGCTGTGCCTTCTCGTGGAGCGGTACGAACGCGCCTACGTGGCGTGCCGGGACGAGCTGCTGCGGAGCCGGCACGGCCGCCGGGGCGACGTCCGTGCCTATCTCACCGGGCTCGACCACCTCATGGCCGGAGCGCAGGAGTTCGAGTACCTCACCCCGCGGTACTTCGGGGACGGCTCGGTGTGGGACGGCAGCACGTCCGGCTGGGTGGACCTGTCCGACGGCCCCGCGCGGTTGATGCCGTGACCGCCGCTCCGACCGCATACGGTCCACCACCGCTCGCACCCGGCGCCCTGCCCCTGCTCGGCCACGCCCTGCCGCTGCGACGCGCTCCCCTGGAGTTCCTGGCTTCCCTGCCCGCGCGCGGAGACCTCGTCGAGGTGCGGTTGGGGCCCCGCCCCGCCTACCTGGCCTGCCACCCCGACCTCGTGCAGCAGGTGTTGCGGGACTCCCGCACCTACGACAAGGGCGGACCGCTCTTCGACAAGGTGCGGCTGCTCACCGGGGACGGGCTGGCCACCTCCGACTGGGCGACGCACCGGCGGCAGCGCCGACTCATGCAACCCGCCTTCCAGGTGGCCCGGATGGCCGGCTACGCCGAGGTGATGAGCGAGGAGATCCGGGCGGTGCTCGGCGACTGGCGGGCCGGCCGCACCTTCGACCTCAACGCCGCCATGCAGGCGATGACCGCCCGGATCATCGTGCGCACCCTGTTCTCCACGCAGATCGACGAGCGCGCGATCAGCGAGATCCAACGCTGCCTCCCGGTCTTCACCCGCGGGGTGTACCGCCGCATGGTGGCGCCCTTCGGACTGCTGGAGAGGCTGCCCACGCCGGCCAACCGGCGCTTCGACCGCGCGCTGTCGCGGCTGCACGCCGTGATCGAGCAGGCGATAAGGGGCTACCGGGCGGACGCCGACCACGGGGACCTGATGTCCACGCTGGTCAACGCCCAGGACGCGGAGACCGGTGAGTGCCTCGCGCCCGAGGAGATCCACGACCAGGTCGTCAGCCTCCTGCTCGGCGGCACCGAGACCACCGGCAACGTGCTCTCCTGGGCCTTCCACCTCCTGGACGAGAACCCGGACGCGCGGGCGGCGCTGTTCGCCGAGGTGGACGAGGTGCTGGACGGCCGCCTGCCGTGCTTCACCGACCTGCCCCGGCTGCCGACCGCCCGACGGGTGATCACCGAGTCCCTGCGGCTCTACCCCTCCACCTGGCTGCTGTCCCGGAGCACGACCGCCCCCGCCCGGCTCGGCGGGGTGCACCTGCCCGCGGGCAGCATCGTGCTGCTGAGCTTCTACGCGGTCGGGCACGACCCCCGGCTGTTCGCCGACGCCGAGCAGTTCGACCCGGACCGCTGGTTGCCCGAGCGGGCCGCGGCCGTCCCTCGCAGTGCCCAACTTTCTTTCGGCGCGGGCAGCCGCAAGTGCATCGGTGACCAGTTCGCGCTGGTGGAGGCCCTGCTGCTGCTCACCGCGGTGAGCAGCAGGTGGCGGCTGCGCTCGGCACCGGGCTTCCGCGCCGTCCCCGAACCGAAGGCGAGCCTGAGCACCGGTCCGCTGCCCATGACCATCGAAGCCCGCACCCCGGAGCGGCGTTGACGGCACACCACCGCCCCGCAGGTCGAGGCACGACGGAGCAGCCCGTACCCGTCCGGGCCGGGGCTCAGCCGCGCGGAGCGTCCGCTGGCCGGCCGCTCCCCGCGGCTGAGTCCGAACCGGACGGCTGCCACCACGGACGTACCGGGAGGGAGGTCGCCGCCGGCTCGAAGGGCTCACCGGGCCGCCACCCGTCGTGCGGCTCTGGCGGGGGCGATCTGCGCGGGACTCGCGGCCACCGGG
>NZ_BAAHCA010000434.1:0-4060 GCF_054776295.1 Streptomyces sparsus | reverse complement strand
CGAGCCGGAGCTGCGGGCGGCGGGCGAGACGGCTGCCGCACTCGGCGCGCGCTCGCGCGAGGAGCGGCTGGCCCGGCTCGCCGGGGTACTCGGCCTCGGCGCGGACGAGCTCACCGAACGCCTCGCCGGGGCAAGGGCATTGGCGGCGTGCGTCGCCGCCCACGACCCCGGTGTCTACACCGGGGAGGCACGGCTGCTGGTGCACGACGAGGAGTCCCCGGTCTGGCCCGCCATGGCCGCCGACATGACCGCGCTGTGGGAGTCGGTCTGTGTGGGCGGACTCCGGCGGCAGACGGTGCCGGGCGACCACTTCACCTGCCGTGAGCTGGTCACTTCCGGTGCGATCGACCTGCCCGAGGAGGAGAACGCGTGAGTGAGCACACCACCCCGACGGTCGCGGTCGTCGGCGCCTACGGCGCCGTCGGCGCGGCCGCCGTACGGGCGATCGCCGACCGCCTTCCCGACGCCGTCGTGCGGCTCGGCGGGCGCGACCGGGCACAGGCGGAGACGCTGCTGGCCAAGTCCGGCCTGCGCGGCCACGCGGACGAGGTGGACGTGCAGGACGGACGGTCGCTGGCCCGGTTCTGCCGCGGCGCACGCGTCGTCCTCAACTGCGCGGGCCCGTCCTACCAGGTCCTCGACAAGGTGGCCTGGGCAGCCGCGGCGGCCGGCGCCGACTACGTCGACCCGGGCGGGGACGAACCGCTCCTGGAGGCGCTGACCCGGCCCGGCACCTTCACCGGTACCGCCGTCATCACCGCGGGCATGCAGCCGGGGCTGACAGGTCTGCTCCCCCGCCACCTGTGCTCCACCATGAGCCACCCGCGACGGCTCACCGCCTACGTCGGCACGATGGACCGGCTCACCCCGGCCGGAGCCGCCGACTACCTGCTCTCCATGGGCGGCGCGTACGGGGAGGCCCGCGGCGCGGTCAGGGGCGGCGTGCGTGTGGAGCGCGAGCTGGCGCCGCGTACCGACGTCGAACTGCCCTACACGAACAACCGGGTGAACGTCTACCCGTACCTGAGTTTCGAGTCCGCGAGACTCCCGGAGGTCACGGGACTGTCGGAGATCGACTGGTACAACGTCTTCGACGGCGGCGCGCACATGATGAACTGCCTGAGCCGGCTCCAGGGGGCGATGCGCGGCGAGTCCGACCTCTCGGAGGCGGCCGAGGAGCTCACCCGTGCCGCGGCGCTCGACCTGTTCGGCAGGGACCCGTTCCAGCTCATGCTGTTCGAGGTCACCGGCACCGACGACGCCGGGCGCCCCACCACCCGCAGCCTGGCCCTGCGCGCCAGTGACACGTACGCCCTGACCGGCCTCGCCAGTGCGCTGGCCGTGCTGGCGGTGCTCGACGGCAGGGCCGCCCCGGGGGTGCACTTCGGCTCCGACGTGCTCGACGCCGAGACGGTGCTCACCGCGCTGCGGGCCGAGCCCGCGGTCGGGCTGCTCGACGTCGTCGACCGGCCGATCCTCGCGGCCCGTGCCATGGAGGAGGGTGAGCTGTGACCCGCCCACGCGTCCTGGTGGCAGGGACCGGCTTCGGCCGCGCCTACCTGGCGGCCTTCGAGCGGGCGGACTTCGACTTCGAGCTGGCCGGAATCCTCGCGTCCGGAAGCGCCCGCAGCCGCGCCTGCGCCGCGCACCACGGCGTACCGCTGTGGTCCACGGTCGGGGAGGTGCCCGACGACGTCGACCTGGCCTGCGTGGTCGTCGGCGGGGTGATGAACGGCGGTCCCGGGCCCGAGCTCTCGCAGGCGCTGATGCGCCGCGGCGTGCACGTGTTGCAGGAACACCCCCTGCACCCGGACGAGTTGGTGGCGTGCCTGCGCGCCGCCACCGAGTCGGGGGTGGTGTTCCGGCTGAACACCCACTATCCGCACGTGGAGCCGGTGCGCCGCTTCGTCGGGGCCGCCCGCGACCTGGTGGCCCGGCAGCGGCCGCTCTTCCTCGACGTGACCTGCGCCTTCCAGGTGCTCTACACGGTCTTCGACATCCTGGGCCAGGCGCTCGGCTCGATCCGCCCGCACGGCATCGACGGCGTGCTCGAGGGGCCGGAGGGCGCGCCGTACCGGAGCCTCACCGGCCGCTTCGCCGACGTCCCGATGTCCTTCCGGTTGCAGAACGAACTGGTGCCCTCCGCCCCGGACAACTACAGCCACCTCTTCCACCGCATCACCCTGGGCACGGACGGGGGGCACCTCACCCTGGTCAACACACACGGCCCGGTGCAGTGGAGCATGCGCCCGCACATGCCCGGCGACATGGCGGAGCTGGTGCGCTTCGGCGACTCCACCGCCCCGCACCTCAAGGTGCCGAGCGTGGAGAACCTGGGCCCGGCGGAGGGCGCCTCGTACCGCGAGGTCCTCCGCGAGCTGTGGCCGCAGGCCACGGCCCGGGCCGTCGGCGCGCTCTGGGACGACGTCCGGTCGGGCGCCGACAGCCGGGGGCACGTGCAGTACCACGTGGCCCTGGCGAAGCTGGCGAAGAGCGTGAGCGACGCCTGCGGGCCGGTGCGGCTGCGCCACCCGCAGGCACCGCCCGAACTCCTCGCCGCCGCAGACCTGTGGGAGGCCCGATCATGAGCACCGACGTCCCCAGCCCCTGGCTGCGCGGCTACTTCCCCCGGCCCGGAGCCGTCCGGCGCGTCGTCTTCTTCCCGCACGGCGGCGGGTCCGCGAGCTTCTACCGCCCGCTGGTACGCGACCTGCCCGACGGCGTCGAGGGCATGGTGGTCCAGTACCCCGGCCGGGAGGACCGCATCGGCGAACCCTGCTGCACCGACATGCCCGGCCTCGTCGAGCCGCTGGCCAAGGCGCTGACCCTGCTGGACGACAAACCCGTGTGGTTCTTCGGCCACAGCATGGGCGCCTCCGTCGCGCACGAGGTGATCAGGCTCCTCGGCACGGCCGGCGAGGCGCTCCCGGAGCGGCTGGTCGCCTCCGGGCGTCCCGGCCCGGCCCGGCAGCGGCCGGACGACAAGCACCTGGACGACGAGCGGCTGTGGGCCGACGTGTGCCAACTCGGCGGCACCGACGCCGGACTGCTCCAGATGCCGGGCATACGGGAGATGACACTGCCCGTGCTCCGCGCGGACTACCGCCTCGTGGGCACCTACCGCCCCCGCCTGGGCCGCGACCTCTCGGTGCCGGTGAGCGTCTGCTACGGCACCGAGGACCCCGAAGTCGACGCGGCGGACGCGGCGGCCTGGTCGGAGGCCACCTCCGCGCACACCGAGCTGACCGCCTTCCCCGGCGGCCACTTCTATCTGCGCGGCCCCAGCCAGACCGAGTTGGCGAACTGGCTGACCAGACGGCTGCACGACCGGCCCCGCCACACCCACGCCGACCCCGCGGAAAGGAACCGAGAATGATCGTGAGACCGGTCGTGGAGAAGTACGCCGAAGAGGCCTCCTCCCCCGCGCCGCCCTGGCTGGCCGCCCTGGTCGCCGACACGGAGGCCGAGACGGACCTGCCGGCCATGATGGTGGGGAGCCTGGAGGGGGAGTTCCTGGCCTCCCTGGTCTTCGCCCTGCGACCTCGCCGCATCCTGGAGATCGGCACCTTCACCGGCTACTCCGCGCTCTGCATGGCCCAGGCGATGCCGGCGGACGCCGAGCTCCACACCTGCGAACTGAGCCCGCTGCACGCCTCGATCGCGCGCAGGCACTTCGCGGCGTCCCCATGGACCGACCGCATCCAGCTCTGGGAGGGCCCGGCCCTGACGTCGGTGCGGGACCTCCCCGGCCCCTTCGACCTGGTCTTCGTCGACGCCGACAAGCCCGGCTACGTCGACTACTACGAGGCGGTGCTGCCGAAGCTGTCCCCGCACGGGCTGATCCTGGCCGACAACGTCCTCCAGTTCGGCGGCGTCGCCAACGAGCGGGACCAGCAGACCGACACCGTCGCCATGCGCGCCTTCAACTCCCACGTCGCCGCCGACCCCCGGGTGCGGCAGAGCGTGCTCACGGTGCGTGAGGGCGTCAGCGTCATCCGGCTGGCCGGCTGATCGGACCCGCGCGCGCGTGACGGCGCCCGGTCCCCCACGGGGTCCGGGC
>NZ_BAAHCA010000433.1:0-4079 GCF_054776295.1 Streptomyces sparsus | reverse complement strand
CGGTGGCGGCGACGGTCGCCCAGGCCGGCCGGCAGGTGCCGGTCCGGTTCCCGGTGAGCGCGGACTGGTCGGGTTCGCCGAACCTGTTCGTGGGCCGCCCGGGCAACGCCCGGCCGTGGCACGTGGCCGCCCTCGACCCCGCCACGGGACACCTCACCGGGCTGCGCCCCGGTACGGCACGGGTGCGGGTGACGGTGTCCGGCGTCGCGCGCCGGACCGAGGTGCGGGTCGCGGACGTCTTCCACCGAACGCTCCCGGGGATCGGCCGGCCGCGTACGGCCGGGCTCTCCCAGCAGCGGTAGGCAGGGGTACGGGACGGCGGGCCGCGTGGCCGGTGCACGTTCGGAGCCGGTGTGCCGCGTGCCCGTCAGTCTGTGGGGGTGCCCTGGTGGAAGTAGATCCGCCAACCGGTTTCCGTGAGGCGCCACAGCGAGCTGCGCCAGGTACGCCGTCCCCGGTGGTCGCAGAGGTACGTCAGGTGCACCAGCCCCGGGGCGAGCAGGTCGCCCGACATGGCACTGACGTGGACCGGGGCGTCGTGGCTGACCGAGCCGGCGCTCGTCACGCCCAGGATCGAGGTGGCGTCCCATCGACGCCCCGACGCTCCGAACTCGGTGAACTCCGGGTCGAGCAGCTCGGCCACCAGAGCCGGCGAGGCACGCACGTCCGGCTCCAGCAACCGCAGTTCGGCCTGCCACACCGCTTCCACCGCCTGTGCGCTCGTCTCTGTCATGCCCCCGACCCTACGAACGGCCACCCGGGAGGGGAACGCGGCGGGCGGGCGGTGCTCAGGGACGGAGCTGCCCGGGGCCGGTCATCTGGAGAGTTGCTGCCGGAAGCGTCGGCGCAGCAACTGGTACGCGTCCCACCGACGGGGCAGCCGGCCGGCGGGACGCCGCACGACGCGGCCGGGGCCGATGACCTGCCCGAGGCGGAACTGGTCACGGGTGAGGTCGAGTTGGGTGCCCGTCGGCAGCTGGTTCCACCAGTGGTGTCCGTGCTGCTCGTCCCCCAGGTGCACCTCGGCGAGTACCAGGTCACCGCCGAAGACGTCGTTGACGACGAGTGCGGTGACGTCGCAGTGGCCCAGGGCCGGGTTGTCGCTGCTCCAGCCCGTCCTTGCCAGGTCGTCGGGGGAACAGGTGTCCGCGGCCCAACTGGCTCGCAGCGCGCGTTCGATCTCTGCCGGCGTCCACGTGGTCATGGACGGCAGGATGCCGGAAGGCACTGACAGTCGGCCCTCCGCACAGGGGCGCCTCCCTGCCCGGCGCTGCGCGGACGTGCGCCGCCGCCGGGGACCTGGCTGCGGATCGGCTCACGGTGACGCGCGGTCAGGGGCGCAGGCTCAGCGGTGGCGGGGTCCAGCGGTCGGTCCGGGGCGCGGCGGAGGCGACGCCGTACTCGGCCTTGAGCTGTTCGGGGACGGCGTACTGCATGACGCGGCCGCGGGTGAGCGAACTGAGCTCCAGGTGTGTGGTGAGGTGGCCGAACCGGTCCAGGAGCCACGCGCCGTACGGCGAACCGTCCTCGATGCGTTCCAGGACGCCGAGCAGCGCGGGCGCGCCCTTGACCGCGGTGTCCCAGGCGGTGCGCGGGACGCGCAGCCAGTCCGCGCAGGTGTCGCCGATCAGGTAGCGGACGAGTGCCGCGACGACCGGGTCGAGCAGGGTGCCGGGGACCACGTCCTCGTAGAGGTCGATGAGCTGCCGGGTGAGCCGGGCTCCCTCCTCGGACGGGCCCAGGTGCCGCATCATGTAGAGGTCGGAGAACTGCCGGGCGGATTCGAGGTCAACGGGGGCGTGCTCCTGGCTGATCCCGAGCATCGCACCGACCACGCGCCAGGCGTAGTAGTAGGCCTCCGCGCCGTCGACCGACATGTGGATGCCCAACCGGTGCAGGGCGTCGAGGACCTGGATGGAGAACAGCATCTGACCGCCGATCATGTCCTCCTGGCAGATCGGCGTGCCGAGCGCGGCGACGTCCCAGCGGTTCTCACGCCGCAGGTGGTACCGGATGGAGGCGTGCAGCAGGCGCACCTTCTGCGCGGCGGGAACGAACCGGCCGCCCGCCTCGAAGGCGTCGGGCTGCATCAGGTAGACCGTGAACTGCCCGGTCTCGGCCATGCGGCGGGACGGGTACTCCAGGCCGTGGGCGGCGCTCAGCAGCCTGGCCACGTGCGGCACGGCGTAGCAGGCCGGCATGGCGGCGAAGGACAGGGCGGTGGCGATGTGCACGTTGTTGTCGATGAAGAACAGGCGGGCCTTCTCCATCTCGCCCCAGTCCACCCAGTCCGGCGGTGTGCGGGTGGCTTCCAGGTAGTCCCGCGCCACGTCGGGCAGGCCGTCGGGGAGTGGCTGTCCGGCGGTCGAGAAGTAGCGCATCAGGGTGTTGAACCTGCCGATCTCGCCACGCTCGAACATCGTCTCGACTGTGGCGTCGGCGAGATCGTCACCGAGGTCGCGCAGGGTGTTCATGGACTCCGCTGTGTACGGCATGTCTGCCTTTCGACGCGTCAGGACTGGCGGACGGCGGCCGAGGAAACGAGGTGGTGCAGCGCGTCGGCCGCGCAGGCGGGGAGGTGTGTGCGGGTCAGGGCGCTGGTCGCCTCCTGCACCCGCCGGCTGATCATGTTCTCGACGCGGGCGGGGGCCCCGGTGCGGTGCATGATGCCCCGCACCCGTGCGAGGTCCTCGTGGTCGGGGTCGGGTCGGTCGAGGATGCCGCGGAGTTCTCCGCGTTCGGCGCGCGTGGCGGCCGACCACGTTTCGGCCAGCAGGGCGGTGGGCCGGTTGCCCCGGATGTCGTCGAGGTTCGACTTGCCGGTGTGTTCCGGGTCGCCGAACAGTCCGAGCAGGTCGTCGCGCAGCTGGAACGCCTCGCCCAGTGGCAGGCCGTAGGCGGTGAAGAGGTCCATCACGGACGCGGGCGCACCGGCGAGTGCGCCACCGATGTGCAGGGGGTGCTCGACCGTGTACTTGGCCGTCTTGTAGCGGATCACCTGCAGGGAGCGGCCGGTGTCCGGCGCCGTCCCGGTGCGGAGGATCTCCAGGCACTCGCCGGCCACCAGTTCCCTGGCCATGACCGTCCACAGGCGCCGGGCCCGGGCCAGGTAGGCCGAGGGCAGGCCGCAGGAGGTGAAGAGGTGTCCGGCCCACGACATGAGCAGGTCGCCGGCGAGCATGGCCAGTGCCCGGCCGCCGGCCTCGGACCGCGTGGGGTCGGTGAACGCGGCGCGCAATTCGACGTGTGCGCTCGGCCTGTTGTGCCGCACCGGGCTTTCGTCGATGAGGTCGTCGTGGACGACGGCTGCGGCGTGCACGAGTTCCATCGCCGCGGCGGCCCTGACCAGGGCGTCGCTGTCCGGCTGTCCCGCTGCCCGCCAGCCCCAGTAGCAGAAGGCCGCCCGTAGCCGTTTGCCGCCGGTGACCGCCGCCGTCAGCTGTGCGGCGACCGGACGCAGGTCGTCGTCGACGGCGACGAGGTGGCCGGCCTCCTCGCGGGTGAAGGCTTCCAGGACCGCGTCGACCCGGGCCCGGAAGGCGACCTGTTCGGGTGGTTCGGTCACTGTTGTGGCCCGCGCCGCGCGGTGATCTGCCGGGCGAGCAGTTCCATGTGGGGCTCGGGCACGGCGTGCCGCTGGAGCAGCAGCCGTCCTCGGGCCTTGACCTCCTGCTGCGCGTCCTGCGCCAGGTCGGCCAGGTCGGAGCGGTTCAGGAGGGACCGCGCGCCCCGCAGGGCTGCCGTCGCCGTGCTCAGTGCCAGGTCCGCGGCCCCGGCGAGCAGCAGCGCGGCGTCGCTCGTCCGCCCCTCCGCGGTGTCACCATCGGCTTCTGTCACGGTCTCCCCCTCTTGTGTCCTGCCGGCGACGTTTTCCGCCGTGCCGGCGACGAAGGGGCTCGGCCCCGGGCAGGAGTCTGTCCGTTTCCGGTAGGCGGTACCGCGCATTTCCCTGATCGAGTGATCAATCGGTCGGTACGGTCCGTACTGTGACCCGTCGTGATAGGGGCGGACGTTCCTCCCCGCGGGGTGAGGGCGGTGGCCCGGCCGCCGCCCCTCGGGCCGGAGGCGGGGGCGGGACC
>NZ_BAAHCA010000432.1:0-4083 GCF_054776295.1 Streptomyces sparsus | reverse complement strand
GGAAGCGCTCTCCGACCCTGGTTCCCTCGCGGGTGCCGAGCGTCGCCGTCCGGACGGTGCCGTCCGGGGCGGTCCAGCCGACGACCACCCGCTGCCGGCCGGAGCGGTCCCCGAACTCCTCGAACTCGGGCTCGGCGGCGGGGCGGGGCAGCAGCCGGTGCACCGTGGCCCACACCTGCTGACGCTGCTCGTGCTCGGCGGCGACGGTGCGCAGCAGCGAGCCGTGCGCCGCGTCACCGGCCGCGATTCCCACCAGGGGAGCACCGAGAGTGATCACCAGGGCCGCGCCCAGTGCCAGCCATGTCTCCACCCGGTCGCTGCGCCGACGCAGCGGGTTGTGGCGCCAGCGCCACAGGCCGACGATCGCCCGGAACACCGTGACACCCCCCGTCGTCCGCCCCGCCCGATCCCGGGCGCGCCTTCGCGTCGAACATCCGAGGGGCCGCGGCTGCCGCCGGCAGCCTCAGGGCAACCGTACTGGTCCGGGCTCCGGTTGTCCTCCCCCGGGGGGCGCTCCCGGGCCGTGGTGTGCGGTGGGGCGGGCACGGGCCGGCGGCCGGACGAGGGCGCGCGCTCCCGGTCGCCGGTAGTCGCACGCTCGTGCGCAGCGTCCTCGTTCGGTGGTCGGTGGTCGGGAGCCCGGTGACATCAAGTGATCAACTCGGCGTCACTTGTCACCGAGGGTGCGGATTCGGGCGTTGGCCACCGCCCGGTACCCGACATCCACCGGCGTCATCCCGGTGATTGTCATCTCTTTTGGGTGATTGCCGTTGATCGCCTTGTCTGGCTACTTTTCGAGCGCGAGGCGGGTCGCCCAACGGCCCGCCACCTCTCACAGATTGGCGGTGCCCTGCGTGACGGCTCCGGTCGAGACGACTCCTGCCGGCAACGGCGGCCACGGCGGCAGCAACGGGAGCGGCGGCTCCGGGGGCGGCGCCCGCCCCCACGACGGTGCGGGGCGGTTGAGCCTGGCCACCGCCGCGGCGCGCCAGTTGGCCACCACGACCAAGACGCCGCCGCAGATGCAGGGCATCTCCTCGCGGTGGCTGCTGAAGGTCCTGCCGTGGGTCCAGGTGTCCGGCGGTACCTTCCGGGTCAACCGCCGGACCACGCACACCCTCGGCGACGGCCGCGTGGAGTTCGTCTCCACCGGCGCCGAGATCCAGGTCATCCCCGCCGAGCTGGGTGAGCTGGCCGCGCTGCGCGGCTATGAGGAGGAGGCGGTACTGCGGGAGTTGGCCGGCCGCTTCCAGCAGCGGGACTTCGCCCCCGGCGAGGTGATCGTCGAGGCGGGCAGGCCCGTCGACCAGGTGGTGCTGGTGGCGCACGGCAAGCTGGACAAGGTCGCTCCCGGCTTCTACGACGGCGAGACCTCCCTCGGCGTGGTCGCCGACGGCGACCACCTCGGGGACCGCGTGCTCACCGAAGAGGACGCGGGCGTCTGGGAGTTCACCCTTCGGTCCGTCACCAGCGGCACCGTGCTCGTCCTGGACCGGGCGTCCTACCAGGAGGTGCTGGAACGCGCGGGGAGCCTGCGGGAGCACCTGACCGCGTTCCGGGCGGCGCTGCCGGCGCAGCGCAACGCCGAGGGGGAGGCAGCCATCGAGCTGGCCGCCGGGCACCACGGTGAGCAGGAGCTGCCCGGTACCTTCGTGGACTACGACACCACCCCGCGCGAGTACGAGCTGAGCGTGGCGCAGACCGTGCTGCGCGTGCACTCCCGGGTCGCAGACCTCTACAACGAGCCGATGAACCAGGTCGAGGAGCAACTCCGGCTCACCATCGAGGCGCTGCGCGAGCGCCAGGAGCACGAACTCGTCAACAACCGCGAGTTCGGGCTGCTGCACAACGCCGACCTGGGCCATCGGCTGCACACCCGCACCGGCCCGCCCACGCCCGACGACATGGACGAGCTGCTGGCGAGCGTCTGGAAGGACCCGACCGTCATCCTGGCCCATCCCAAGGCCATCGCCGCGTTCGGCCGGCAGTGCAGCAGCCGCGGCGTCTACCCGGCGTTCGTCGATTACCAGGGGCACCAGGTGCCCTCCTGGCGCGGTGTGCCGGTGCTGCCCTGCAACAAGATCCCGGTCAGCGAGACGGGCACCACCTCGATGATGGTGATGCGCACCGGCGAGCAGGCCCAGGGAGTGGTGGGGCTGCACCGGACGGGCATTCCGGACGAGTACCGCCCCAGCCTGTCGGTGCGGTTCATGGGCATCAACGAGAAGGCCGTCATCTCCTACCTGGTGAGCGCCTACTTCTCGGCCGCCGTGCTGGTGCCCGACGCGCTGGGCGTCCTGGAGGACGTCGAGACCGGTTTCTGACCGACGCGGCGGTCCCCGCCGGGGCCGTCGTCAGCTTCCCTCCCGACCGGGCCGGCCGGACCGCTCCGCCGACCCCCGCCTCCTCACCGGGGCATGCCTCTCCACCCCGCACGCCCCTCACCGCGCTTACCGGAAGGTTTCATTCCGCATGTCCGATTCCGCCCTGACCAGTCTCCACACGACCGCGGCGCGCCAGTTGGCCACCACGACCAAGACGCCGCCGCAGATGCAGGGCATCTCCTCGCGGTGGCTGCTGAAGATCCTTCCCTGGGAACAGGTGTCGGCCGGCACCTACCGCGTCAACCGCCGCCTCAGCCACACCGTCGGCAACGGCCGGGTCGAGTTCGTCACCACCGGCGCCGAGGTGCGGGTGATCCCGGCCCAGCTCACCGAACTGCCGCCGCTGCACGGCTTCGAGGGCCCGGACGTGCTCCAGCAGCTCGCGGGCCGGTGCGTGCAGCGCGAGTACGCGCCCGGCGAGGTGATCGCCGAGTCCGGCCGCCCGGTGGAGGAGGTGCTGCTCATCGCCCACGGCAAGATCAACAAGGTCGGCACCGGCGAGTACGACGGCGAGACCAATCTCGGGGTGCTCGCCGACGGCGACTGGGCCGGCGAGCACGTACTGGTCGCGGAGCCCGGCGAGTGGGGGTACACCCTGCGGGCCGTCACCCGGTCCACCGTGCTCGCACTGCCGCTGTCGGAGTTCGAGTCCGTGGCCGGGCAGTCCCGCGAACTGCGCGCGCACCTGGACGGGTTCCTCTCCCGAGTGCTGCCCCGGCAGAACCACCGGGGGGAGGCCGACATCGAGCTGGCCTCCGGGCACCACGGCGAGCACGAGCTGCCCGGTACCTTCGTGGACTACGACACCACCCCGCGCGAGTACGAACTGAGTGTGGCGCAGACCGTGCTGCGCGTGCACTCCCGGGTCGCGGACCTCTACAACGAGCCGATGAACCAGGTCGAGGAGCAACTCCGGCTCACCATCCAGGCGCTGCGCGAGCGCCAGGAGCACGAGCTCATCAACAACCGGGAGTTCGGGCTGCTGCACAACGCCGATCTCAAGCAGCGGCTGCACACCCGCACCGGCCCGCCCACCCCCGACGACCTCGACGACCTCATCTCCCGCCGCCGCAGGACGCAGTACCTGCTGGCCCACCCGCGCACGATCGCGGCCATCGGCCGGGAGTGCAGCAGCCGGGGCATCTACCCGCCGGAGACGGAGGTGCAGGGCAGCGTGGTCCGCAGCTGGCGCGGCATCCCGCTGCTGCCGTGCAACAAGATCCCGGTGAGCGAGACCAACACCAGCTCGATCCTGGCGCTGCGCGTCGGCCAGGAGAACGAAGGCGTGGTCGGACTGCACCAGACGGGCATCCCCGACGAGTACGAGCCGAGCCTGAACGTGCGCTTCATGGGCATCAACGAGAAGGCTGTCGTCTCCTACCTGGTCAGCGTGTACTTCTCGGCCGCCGTGCTGGTGCCCGACGCGCTGGGCGTCCTGGAGGACGTCGAGACCGGTTTCTGACCGACGCGGCGGTCCCCGCCGGGGCCGTCGTCAGCTTCCCTCCCGACCGGGCCGGCCGGACCGCTCCGCCGACCCCCGCCTCCTCACCGGGGCATGCCTCTCCACCCCGCACGCCCCTCACCGCGCTTACCGGAAGGTTTCATTCCGCATGTCCGATTCCGCCCTGACCAGTCTCCACACGACCGCGGCGCGCCAGTTGGCCACCACGACCAAGACGCCGCCGCAGATGCAGGGCAT